>JAHJFD010000002.1 GCA_018825145.1 Patescibacteria group bacterium | reverse complement strand
GCGGCCAGATCGCTGATGGTGAAGCGACCGCTTAAAGCATCCAAAACCACACGGGTTTTGAATTCGGCGGAGTGTTTTCTTCGGTTATTCATGGTGACTTGGGTTAATTATATTCTACCTTAGTCACCTGTCCGATTTCAGTGGATCATCTCAGTGAAAGAACGATGAGCGACGAAGAAAAGAAAGAAGGAGAAGTAGCCGCCGAGGAAGTACAAGCCGAGGCTCCTGCCGAGGCCGAAGCACCCGAGGCACCGCCCGAGGCATCCGAACCCGAACCCGAAGCCGAGGCCGAAGCACCCGAAGCACCGCCCGAGGCTCCTGCCGAAGCAGAGGCACCAGCAGAAGCATCCGCCGAGGCCGAACCCGAGGCTCCTGCCGAGGCCGAAGCACCGGTCGAACCCGAAACCGAGGCTCCTGCCGAGGCCGAAGTACCCGCCGAAGCGCCCGCGGTCGATCCCCGCAGGGCCAAAGTGCGTGCCGCCCTCGAGGGCATGGTCGACGTGCTCATCGACGAGATCCTGGCAGAGCTCGACGAGTAGCACTCAAGGCGCAGAAAGGTAGGTGAAAGTCACAACAAGTTGTAAATGAGCACGCGGCTACGGCAAGCAGTAGTCCGCTGTTCTGGCAGCAAGAAGGTGGCGATCGATCTCCCCCGGCCGCAAGTCGGGGGAGATTCTTAAAAATGGTGACAAAAATGCGCTATTCTCCTACAATTACTGCAGTAAAAACTTTTTTATGAATGATTTTTTAGTCTTCGCTCAAAATTTGGCAAAACGCGGCGGCGAAAAGCTGACCGAAAATTTCGGAAAGCTGAAGAGGAACAAAATACAAAGCAAAGGCGCGCACGATCTGGTCACCGTACTGGATAAGGAAGTGGAACAAATGTACGTGAACGCCATAAAAAAACAGTTTCCCGATCACGGCATTATCGGGGAAGAAGGAAGTTCAAAAAACGAAGATGCGGAATATGTCTGGATACTGGATCCTTTGGACGGAACGCGCAATTACACCATCGAAGTCCCCTTTTACGCCACCACGATCTGTCTGCTTAAAGACAAAGAACCCGTCGTCACGGTCATCTACGTGCCGCCTCTCGATAAGCTCTATTCGGCCGCAGCCGGTCAGGGTGCTTTTTTGAACGGTCAAAAAATCCATGTATCAAATGAAACAGAGCTTATCAAATCCTCAATTCTGTACTGCCACAGCACCGATCAGCACGGAGTTGAGGCCGCCGAAAAATACGCCGCAAAACTTAAAATGGCCGCCTTTAACGCGGACCGCTTCCGAAGCGCCGGCGCCGAGATGGGTATGGTGGCCGAAGGACTAGCCGAGGCTTATCTGCTGGACGGTCTGCCAGTCTGGGACCTGGCCGCGGGCGCTCTGCTGATCCGTGAAGCGGGCGGAAAGGCGACGGATTTCAGCGGCAGACAGTGGAAACCAGGCGACAAAAATATTCTTGTCAGCAACGGAACCGGAATTCACTGGGAAATATTAAAAATTCTGGCATCTGTGCTATAATCCCTGCTATAATCCTCCGTGCATTATTTATTATATATGGGAAATTTAACCGATATCCGCACCGGCACGGTCGTTAAAGTGAACGGCAACCCCTACCTGGTCGTATGGAACGAATTTAACCGCAAACAACAGCGCAAACCAGTCATGCGCACCAAACTCAGGAACCTGATCGACGGCAGCGCCCTCGATAAGACTTTTCTGGCCGGCGAATCGTTTGAATTTGCCGATATCGAAAGGCGCCGATGTCAGTATTTGTACAGCGACGATAGCAAGGCTTATTTCATGGATGGTGAAACTTTTGAGCAGTTCGAACTGGATACGGAAAACATTGAAGATGTGCTAAAATTCCTTAAAGACGGCACGGACGTCTTTGTGACTTTTTACGAAGGAAATCCAATCGGCGTTCAGCCGCCCGTGAAGGTGACTCTGGCAGTTACCAACACGGTTCCAGGCGTCAAAGGAGACACCGCCCAGGGCGGTACCAAACCTGCCATCCTGGAAACCGGCGTGACAGTACAAGTTCCGCTTTTTGTGAAAGAGGGCGACAAACTGGTCGTCAACACCGAAACGGGCGAATATGACAGTCGTACCAGCGAATAAACAACAAATAATGATCGATTTCAGGTTCATCAAAAAACTGACTCTCATAACCGTCTTTTTGTACGGAATTGCAGGCCATTCCGCTATGGCCGCGGAAACGCTTTATTGCGGTGACGGTATTCTGAGCGCAATCGAAGAATGTGATGACGGCAATTTTATCAATCGTGACGGTTGCAGCAGTTACTGCGAACTGGAAGACATGACTCCCCCGGAGGTTATTTCGGTCAGCATACCCGACGGCCAGACGGATGTATCCACTCTGACCAGTCAGATGACGGTGACTTTCAGTGAAGCAGTCGATCCCGCCAGCATTAACGGCAATAATATAGTATTTAAGCAGTTTAATCAGCTGGTAGAAACCGAGCTTGACCTGGCCGAGAACCAGACAGACCTGACCGTCCGCTTTTTAAGCGATCTTAAGGGTGAAAAAGACTATTCACTTATTGTGGAAAAAATAAAGGACGTTAACGGCAACATCAAACTGGACCGCTTTGTTACAAGTTTCTTTACAGGAACTTATATCGACATCGACCCACCAAATGTGGTGGCGAGGCCCGAGGGCGGCCTGTATCACGTTGGCCAGTCCGTTTCCCTGACCGCCTACGATGGAGAACTGACATTTAGCGATGAGTACATCGATGAGGGAGCAAAAATTTACTACACTCTGGATGGCAGCACACCCACCTCACATGGAAAAAAATACTCTTCGCCTCTCAGCATCAAAACGAACTCAACCTTAAAATACTTCGGTATCGATACCAAAGGGAACAAAAGTAGAGTTATCACGCAGAACTACACCTTCACCTGTCCCGAAAAGCCCAACGCGAAAAAGGTCAGCGATTATCCTGAATGCAGGGTGAAAGAATGCGGTTACGGTTTCGTACTGAAGAGCAACGTCTGCGTGATCAACCTGGGAAGTCAGGACGACAGTAACTACAAGGCCAACGCGGCAACCGCCCCCTTGTTTGGCTCAGACACTCCCATGACTATCAGCACCAAACCGGCCCTTTACATCACTCCCGAGCACAATGGCGTCATCCCCCGCCCCATTCATTTTGTTGATCGACTGGGCGGTACCGTTATCGATCTGGAACGCGACACTCTTATTACCAACGAAGACGGCACACCTTTTACCGGATATCTGAGGCCGCCGAATAACCTGTATTCCAAATCTTTTCCCATAAATTTCGGCTACTCCTTTAAGTCCATTTTTCATCTCGAAGCAGATGACGGACAGGAACTCAGTTTCAGCCCGAAAATCAGCATTACGGTCCCTTTCACGGACCGTTACAACGAAGATTCACCTATTACCGTTTTTACTTTCGACCCGCTTACGGAAGAGTATTTTGCCCTGAGTCCGGAGATGATATCGGTCAACGAAGCCGGCGATTCGGTGAGCATAGTTTCGGACACCACGGGAACCTTTTTTATCGCCCAGCCGGGGCTTAATTACAATGCCATTGTTTTTCAGGACACCGCCAGTCATTGGGCTAAAAATTATATCGAACAGCTTTACCGCTGGGGGCATGTTAAAGGCCGTTCCAAAGGGGTTTTTGCTCCGGATGAAATTCTGACCCGTGCCGAATTTACCAAAATAGCCCTAAATGCCATCGGGGAAGAAGTGGACCCATTTGAGGATGTAAGTGATTCCCCTTTCTTCGACGTTCCCCTTTATGCCTGGTACGCGCCCTATATTAAAAGAGCCAAAGCTCTGGGGTTGATACATGGTTATCCGGATGGCTCATTTAAACCCGACTCCCCCATCAACCGGGTAGAAGCCATAAAAATTCTGATGCAGGCCTTCCAGTTTGACCTGGAATCGGTAGGACAGCGTACCGACAACTTTAATGACGTTCAGACCTGGGAATGGTATTTCCCCGCGGCCAACTTTGCCATCCAGTACAAACTAATTGACGGCATTCGCCTACCTAACGGCACCATTCAGTACGACTCATTCGGACCCGGAAAATACATGAAGCGCGGAGAAATGGCCAAACTTGCGGTAAAAGCCATCGAACTAAAAAACGGAACTGAAAAATAGTCAGATTCGGCAGTCAGAGCAAGTCAGGCTCATTTTTGGCTTAAAATTAAATAAAACCCCTGCCTGCCGGCAGGCAGGCTTTATTTTCAGCCTTTTTCGTGCTATAATATATAGATTAAATGAACCCAAAAGAGCTGTTGCAATACAAAATCCCTCAAAACGTAGGCATTGAAGACAAGATTGTGGGGCCATTCAGCCTCAGACAGCTGATCATACTCGCCATTGGCGGCGGAATCAGCTACACCTTGTATGCCATCACTGCAAGAATTTATGAACTGAATTTCATTGAATACATACTGATCGCAATGCCAACTATTTTCGCACTGGCCCTGGCAATGCTGAAAATTCACAATGTCAGTTTTGGCAAATACATTATTTTGATGATGGAATTTGCTATCAAACCCAAAAAACGCATATGGGACCACCGCGGCATATCAGCTTTGGTGGCTCCTGATCTGACGGAGAAAAGTGCCGTAGCGCAAAAGGGCGCAACCGAAGAAAAAGTCCGGAAAAATGTGAATTTAGGCGATCTTTCCGCCATGCTGGACTCAGGCGGCTTTGAACATGTTGAACAGGTAAAGCACGAAGACATCGATGAAGTAACTGATGACGATTTGATCACAGAAGCCTACTTTGGCCACAAGAAACAAGAGAGCACGACCCAAAATATGTACTGGCGAACCCGGGACGTGCAAAAAAAGAAACTTGACCTACTGGCTAGGGTGAAACCATCCGCCAAACCAATGATAACGCCTCCTGAGGTTGCAATTAAGACGCCGGTACAACCTGCTACGGCCCCTCAAGACACACCAGTGACCAATAAGACGGAAGCAACCTTAATACCTGCTGAAGTTCCCAAAAAAAGGCGGAGACGAAGGAGAAAAAAGCCAAAAATTCAGACTGAACCGATCCGCCCGAACACGCAGGTCAATTCAACTTCCAAATCCGAACCGGTCAAACTGATTCAAAAACCAGAAATAAAAGAAGGAGAAACCTCCTTCACAGACCTCTCCCAGGGGGGTGAAATAGAAATTAACCTTGACTAATATGGCAACCAACCCAGGCTCAAACGCCAAAGACACTGTCAGACAAAAGAAAACCAGCCCTTCCATGAGTACCCAGCTTTATCTGGATATCGCTGAAATTAAAGATAACGTTGTCGTCCTCAAAAACGGCGGTCTTCGCGCCATTCTGCAGACAAACAGCATCAATTTCAATCTTAAATCAGAAGAAGAGCAGAACTCCATTATCTATGGATATCAAAGTTTCCTCAATTCACTTGAATTCCCTGTGCAGATTGCAATTCAGAGCAGAAAACTTGACGTAGATAAGTACATCGAAAACGTCAGGGAGATCGGGGAAAAACACACGAATGTACTATTAAAGGAGCAGACCAACGAGTACTGTGATTATATTCTGAAACTGGTTGAATACGCGGATATCATGGAGAAAAAGTTTTATGTGGTTGTCCCTTTTGACCCGTACCGGAGCCGGGAACAAGGTATCTTTGCCAAATTCATGAGCAGTATATCTTCTGCCGACAGTATTGATGCAATCAAACGAAGACACAGAGAATTTGAAGAACTGAACAAAAACCTGACCGAAAGGGTAAGTTCCGTAATAGCAGGCCTGGAAGGATGTAATTTAAGAGTCGCTCAGCTCAGTACCGCGCAACTGATTGAGCTTTTTTACCAAATTTACAATCCGGTCAGCAGCCGCAATGAAAAAATCAATGACCTGAATCAAATGAACGTACAAGGGCTCTAGCTTCAATTTTCCATAAGCTTCACTTCAATATTATCAGCAATCCGGGGAATGCGCGAAAGCCATATCGGCCAGAGTTTGATTTCCACCGCATCCACTTCCGGCAGATTGCCCACATAATTCTCCGCTTCCTCCACGGTAAGCCCCACAATACGCTCTTTTAGCTTGTTTGAAAATCGCAGGCCGGCCTGCAGCGACGAATCAATAACATATTCCTGTATTCCCTTAATCGTCGCGGTGATTTTAACCTGCCCAAGAACTTCATCTTCGCTCACTGCTTCAAAACTAACAGATTCAGGCTGAATAGATTCGTCACGGATCTGCATATCGGGATGCGTGCGGGTTTTGAGTTCCTTTTTTAAGATGGAAAAAAGCTGATCAAAGTCGTACGCGATACCCTTCGCCTCAATCTGCGCAAAAATCTCAAATTTATCCCTCAGACTCCCTTCCAGATCATCAGAAATACGGAGTTCCTGAAGCTTTGTCTTCAGATATCTGGAATCATCCAGAAGCACCAGATTGGTATGGTTCAATCGGTTCATCTCGTCAATGTGTGTACTCAGATCTTCCCGTGCCATCAGGGTCAGGTTATCCTCAATCTGTTTTTTGGCGGCCTCGATATCTTCTTTCTGAACAACCTGCTGGTAGCGGGTTATGCCCCCTTCCATAGATCCGCTGCTTTCGCCCCACAAAAGCTTCCGGTTGAATTCTGAGAGTCCAGGAATAATAAACTTACCGGGACCGATATTACCGCGCTCCCCGATAGGGTGATCATAGATATCAAAAGGGTCCGCCTCTACCGCCGCCGTATAAGTTCCCGGAACTTCAACGCCTGCCTCGTTCACCGTTTTCGGTGGCACAAAAACGCCTTCCTTGATTCTGAAAATCAAACCGTCATCCGTCTGGAACCGGGTTTCTTTTTTCAGAGGCCATTCATCATCGGAATTATTGATGATAGCAATAAAACCCTGAGCATTAACGCCATCAAAAAGCTTACTGGTCGTATTGAATATTTTGGTCTGCTTAGTAACGGTCATGATCTCTTCACTGGCCACCACATGAGGCTCATTCCGGGAAAGAAGTGTTTGATTTTTACGCTTATCCGCCAGCGTTATGTTGACTGTGTATTCAATATTGTCAAATTTGGGCTTTACATAAACAGTCGCCCCCGGCAACGCGATATAAGTTATAATAAGAAAAAGCACCAGGCTAATAGCAAGAATAAACCCCAGAAACCTACGGTTAGGCCGCACGTAATTATAAACCCCGGCAAGCTCAGTGGATCCGCCTTTTTTAGACTTCTTTTTACTATCACGATATTCCCTGATAAGTTCACCGATAGTGATTTTCTTCTCCATTACCCGCTTTGGAATATCTTTAAGTATTTCATTTCTGCGGGCCTGAATAGGTTCGATGCGCATTTTCGGAGTGTCCTGGTCGGGCGCCTTGATCTCTTCAACCTCAATGTTATGGTAAACCGGAATGTCCGCCTGCTGAGCCAGATGAATACCGATTCGGTCCGTTGTGACCAAATGTAGTTTCTTGTTATCCTTCTCAAGCTTACTTTTAAGGATACGAAGATTGACCACACTCTGAAACAGGATCGCCTTCCGGGGTACCACGAGGAAAATATCCTTCTGTTTCGCGCGTTTCACCCGATCATAAATCGCGGTGACTTCTTCATCGATTTCGATGTAAACGACTTTTCGCATAGATTACTTTTTCAGCACTTTAAGAGCCGGCAGTTCCTTTCCCTCGATCATTTCAAGGCTGGCGCCACCGCCAGTGGAAACCAGTGTCATTTTGTCCGAAAGGCCCAGTTTTTTTACGGCACTGGCGCTGTCACCGCCGCCGATAATGGTCACGCCGCTTAGAGCCGCCATCGCCTCACCCACTGCTTTGGTTCCTCCGGCAAAAGGCGCCATTTCAAACACGCCGATCGGCCCGAACCACAATACTGTTTTAGCCTGAGAAATCTGTTTGGCGTAACTAGCCGCTGACTCAGGCCCGATATCCATCGCCATCCATCCAGGTTCAATACCATCAGCCGGAACCGTTTTGACATTCGCTTTTTCTTCAAAGGCATCCGCCACCACAAAATCCGTGGGTAGTTCCACCTTATCGCTGGCAACCACTTCTTTCACTAAATCAGCCTGCTCCTCCATACCTTCATTGTCCGCTTTGGAAGCGCCGATTTCGTAGCCTTTGGCCTTAAGCAGATTACAGGCCAAAGCACCGGCCACCAAAACCTTGTCCGCCTTTCCCATTAAATTGTGGATCGCTTTGATCTTGTCGGCTTTCAGCCCTCCGATAACAGCGATCAGCGGATGCTCCGGATCGGAAAGCGCCTTGCCGATAGCCTTCACTTCCTTTTCCACCCCAAAACCCGCGTAACCGGGAATAAATTTAGGAATAGAAGTCATACTGGCATGCTTGCGATGTGAATTGGAAAAAGCCTCGTTCACATAAAAATCCGCCAAACCCGCCAGCTGTTTTCCAAACGCATCACGTTCCGCTTCATCTTTGCTCTTTTCAGCAGGATGAAAACGAATATTTTCAAGCATTACGATTTTGGCTTCCGGAAGACCTTTTTCACCCCAATCATCCGCTTTCGAAACAGGTTCACCCAAAAGCTCAGCCAACTTAGCCGCCACCTTATCGGTTTTCAGTTCTGGTTCATTGTTCTTGGGCCGCCCCAAATGACTGGCCAGGACAAGACGGCTTGCTCCATGTTCGAGAAGATATTTAAGTGTCGGAATCGCAAACTTGATTCGCTTGTCATCCCGCACATTTCCCGCCTCATCCAGCGGCACATTAAAATCAACACGGACAAAAACCCGCTTTCCGCTAAGGTCTCCCATGTCTTCAAGGGTCTTTAAATTCATGGTTCTAAAAGGTTAGATTCGCCCATGAATTATAAGCAAAAGACATCAACGTGTCCACGCACAAAACAGTTGTCAAAACCTGCAAAAATGGTACTAGAATCCTAATTATTGACCTCTGGGGTATGTCTCATGAAGTACTGGAATTCTGATGCGCCAGATTGGTGCCACATTGGCGCCACTATGGCGCCAGATCGGTGCATCAAAACACAGTACACCAACCGGGATATACCGACACCCTCCTAAATATAATTTCTTTCTAAAAAATCCGGTGCATCAATCCCCTTCTCCCGATATACTTCGGCTGGAATTCCCAGATTGCCTAAATAAACTTTTCCGGCATATTCCGGATTCTCTGCAAGCCCTCTTTTTGGCATACCCAATGCAAGCGTAATAATTTTATCCATAGGCGGCCTAGGATTTCCCCGAAGTGAAAAACCAAATAATCCATCAATAATCAGATCGAACCGACTGAAATCAAAATCATTCGGAAAAGTTTCTTCCGCACGCAGGGCCGTCACCTCGTAGCCTGACATGGCCAGTAAATCCACCGCCACCAGCACGTCACCCCCATTATTCCCCTTGCCTGCAACCACCAGCACCCGTTTCACACCTGGCAGCTCTCCTGCCACAAAATCATAAATCGAGCGTCCAGCCATCTGCATCATCTGATCTGTGGAAACCCCGTACTTCTCCGAAGCCAGATTCTCCAGCTCCAGCATTTCCTTTGTTGTATACTCCGATAATTTGCGATTCGTCATGGCCCTTGTTATATTTGTAAAGTCGCTAACATAACTATAGCAAACGTGAAAGAATACCTGGAACTGGTAAAATTCGTACTGGAAAACGGCGAAAAAAAAGAAGACCGGACCGGAACCGGCACTTTATCGGTTTTCGGCTACCAGAACCGCTATGATTTGCGCGAAGGCTTTCCGCTGGTCACCACTAAGAAAGTTTATTTCCGTGGAATCCTGCACGAACTCCTTTGGTTTTTGAAAGGTGACACCAATATCAAATACCTGGTAGACAACAACGTGAAGATCTGGAATGAATGGCCTTACGAAACCTACAAGGCTTCTGATGCCTACCTGAGCGAAACACTGGAGGAATTTGTGGAAAAAGTTAAAGGAAGCGATGAATTCGCCGCAAAATGGGGTGAACTGGGCCCCATTTACGGCAAACAGTGGATCCGCTGGCCGGGCTCAAACGGCCAGACCATCAATCAGATCCAGAACGTGCTGGACCAGATTAAAAAGAACCCGAATTCCCGCCGGCATATCGTCAGCGGCTGGAACGTGGCCGACATTCAGGACCTCATCAGGGCTCAAAAATCCGCGCCGCCCCTCTGCCACACTATGTTTCAGTTCAACGTGACCAATGGCGAAATCGATATGCAGTTATACCAGCGCAGTGCCGACATTGCCCTGGGCGTACCGTTCAACATTGCCAGCTATTCCATGCTACTGATGATGGTCGCCAAAGAATGCGACCTGACACCCCGCTACTTTATTCACACTTTTGGTGACGCCCACATTTACCTGAACCATGTGGAGGGGCTGAAAGAACAGCTGACCCGCACACCTCACAAGCGCCCCACCCTCAAGATCGCCGACAAACCTTTCTGGGATCTGAGGTTCGAGGATTTTGAGCTAACGGACTACATCTGCAATGAAGCCATTAAATTTACCATAGCAGTATAATTTTGTAATTAAACGTCAATGAAACCTAAAGTTTATCTGATCGTTGCCACAGATTTAAAAGGCGGTATCGGCCTTAAAGGCAAACTCCCCTGGAATTTGCCGGGCGATATGAAGTTCTTCAAAAGCATAACCATACAAACCGAAGACATTCAGCGTAGAAATATGGTGGTGATGGGCCGCGTGACCTGGGAATCCATTCCGGAAGGCCGCCGCCCGCTGAAAGCCAGAAAAAATGTGGTAATCACCCGGAACAGGGATTTTAAAGCGGACGAATCAGTTGCCGTAGCGCATTCGATTGAAGAGGCAATAAAAGCCGCTGACGACCGTGTGGCCGATATTTTTGTGATCGGCGGCGCTAAAATATTCGAGCAATTCATAAAAAAACAAAAAATTGATGGCATATATCTGACACGCATCAAGAAAGAGTACCAATGCGATACTTTTTTCCCAAAAATCCCCAAATCCTTCAAACCAGAAAGATTAGGCGAGGGAAAGGACGGAGATGTAAGTTACGAATTCCTCTTTTATAAAAAATAGCCGCAGGAACTAGGACTCTTCCTCCATTTGAGGCCCGATTATCTTTATGTCAGAGCCGGAAATACTCAAAAGTCTGAGGTCTTCTTCAGGAACAAAAAGAATTACAGAACCATTCGCCGAAACGCTGAAATGAGGCACCTCATGAAAAGCGAGTTCATTGGCCGCTTCCTTATAGGTTGCCATTTTCGCTTCATCATCCAGAGAAAAATAAAGTTCAGCGTAACCCCGTTCGCGGTATACGCTAATCTGCCGTAGGGCGGCTCCCATATCACCAGGTCTGGGATCCGGAATTTTCAGTTCATCCTGATTCCGCAAATCGATTTCCCGCAGCAAATTGGGGTTCTTACGCCGAACCACTGCCGCGGTAGCCACATTCAGCATATGAAAAACCCTGGCCCTGAAGTATTTTTTCCAGGAATTGATCAGTTTCTTCTGAGGCGGAATAGATTCCACCAGAACATTGAGCGGAAAATATGGCGCCTCGCCCTCTTTTACAAGCGGCATATCGGTGACAGGAAAATTGCCGATCATAGCGGTATGCGCTGGATCCATTCTTTGCTGATCGCACAGATAGCTAAAACCCCGAAGTGAAGGTTTGCCAATTCCCGTAGCGGCAATGTCGATCCCATTTTCCTTCAAAACACTTAGCCGATCGGAATGAGGACTGTTTGTATAGATAACAACACTGCGGCCATCCCTGCGATGGTCAAGAAGCATTTCCACAACTGCATCAGGAATCGGGGCATAAGGAGGAACCAGTGTCCCATCTAAATCAAAAATATCGTGATAAATATCAGGTTTTCCCAGTTGCCTGCTGAGGGCCGTAAGTTCAGCACTGGTGGGAGCCTTTTTTAAAAGGGCATCAAACTGCAAAGCTCTGGTACCAAAAATCAGGCCCTTCAGACTTTTGAGTTTGTCGCACGACACTCTTTCTTTCGCTGTTGTATGATCCGCTTCAAATCTATCCATAAAAAAGACTCAGGTGCGGATTTTACCACATTCGGTGAAAAAAGGAATCACTGAATACCCTCATCAACCACCACTTCCTCCAGAATCTCCTGACGGAGATGAAGCTCTTCCGGACCAATCACCAGTTTATGTTTCCATGAACCAGTACTGTACCAGATGTAAGAAACGGCGGCGGCCAGAACGTTAGACACTGGAAAGGACCACCAGATGCCCTCAGCCGACAAAGCCGTATGTTTGGAAAGAATATAAGCAACCGGAAACTGAAAAACCCACAAAGCCAGAATAGACTGGATCATGGTGGCCTTTGTGTCGCCGGCACCAGTAAAAACGCCCAACAACGTATGCCCCAACCCCACAAAACCAAATGACAGAGCCATGATCCTGACAAAAGACGCACCGGACTCGATGACTGCCGGATCATCCGGAATAAACACGGCCGTCAGCGGACGGGCAACCAAAAACAGAATGACTCCAAGGACCGCCAGACTGACAAAACCGATCTGCAGACTTTTTTTAGCAATGTCACCCGCCCGTTCCTTATGACCGGCGCCCAAATTCTGCCCCACCAGCGTGGAAGTAGCCATCGAAAGGCCCAGAGCCGGAATAATGATAAAACTAAAAATCCTCATGCCGATTCCGTAGGAAGCCACAGTCATTGTACCGAAACTAGCCACTAAAAAAGACATGACCCCCAATCCGAGAGCACGGGCAGACTGTGAAATGGATGCGGGAAGCCCCAGATTGAACATCTTCTTAAAAAGCGGCAGATCAAATCTAAGATGCTCAGGTTTCAGATGGATTCCGTAACGACCGCTAAACAGAAGAAACAGACCGATGACTGCCGCCACCCCCTGTGTGCCGACAGTCGCAATGGCCGCGCCACTGACACCATAAGCGGGAACCGGCCCCCAGCCCAGAATAAACAGAGGATCCAGCACCAGATTCATCAGCACTGTCGCAAGAACAATATAAAGCGGTGTTTTAACGTCCCCCACCCCCCGCATAAGTGACTGAAAAACGAAGAAACCAAACATAAAGACCATGCCGATAAAAGAAATCTGCAGATACGAAGTGGCTTCGGGAAGCACTTCTGGTCCCGCCCCAATCAGCTTCATAACCGGTCCGGAAATCAGATAACCCAAAACAGAAACAGCCGCCGACGAAACAAGCATTAACAGAAGTGTCTGTCCGGAAACATGATCCACCTGCCAACGGTTCCCCTGTCCTTTGTACTGCGCTACCAGAATAGTACCGGCAATGGCTAGACCTCCGCCAAGAGAAATCATCAGAAAAATTACCGGAAAACTTAAGCTGACCGCCGCCACTGCAACAGCACCGAGCCGCCCCACCCAAAACGTATCGATAAGCTGATAGGCCGTCTGCAGAATATTCGCGAAAACAATCGGAAGCGATAATCCGACTAAAGCTTTAATAATCGGGCCTTTAGTGTAATCGGGCAAGCCCCTTTCCTTCATATGGTCAAAAAGTGGTGGCCCGGGGCGGAATTGAACCACCGACGCAAAGATTTTCAGTCTTTCGCTCTACCACTGAGCTACCAGGCCACGGCGAAATTCTATCACATCTTTTCCGGAACTTCCAAGCCAAGAAGTTTAAAGCCGTCTTCCATCACCAGAATCGTGAGCGCCGTCAGCATCAGGCGGGATGCTTTCAGGTCTTTTGACTCAGCCTGCAGAATAGAATTGCCGTTATAAAATGAATTGAAGTCCTGTGCCAGTTCATAAAGGTAATTGGCAATGTGGTTAGGCTTAAATTCTTCAGACGCCCGTCTGATCGTATCGGGATACATCATAAGCTGGATCATAAGTTTTCTTTCAATGTCCAGATCCAGATCAAGGCTATGCTTTCGGCAATCACGAGGCTTCAGGCCGGCCTTCCGAAGAACCGACTTGGCCCGCGTGACCGTGTACATTAAATACGGCGCACTGTTACCCTCAAATGAGAGCATACGATCCCAGTCAAAAGTGATGTTGGTGGTGCGGCTTTGCTGAAGGATGTTGTATTTTACACTGCCAATCCCCATAATCCGGGCAAGTTCACGCTTTTCATTATCCGAAAGCTCCACATCCTTTTCATTCACCAGCGTAAGTGCCCGTTTCTCCGATTCATCCAATAAATCCATCAAAAGCAGAATGTTGCCCTTTCGGGTGCTCATTTGGCCATCTGCAAACTGCATCCGGCCAAAAGCAATATGCTCGTTGCGGGCCGGCGTCAGTCCAAGCTTTCTTTGGGCAAAAATGAGCTGCCGAAAATGAAAAGACTGGGCGACGTCCACCACATTCAGCATCAGATCTGGTGACCATTCTTCCTGCCAATATTTGATACGGGCCAAATCCCGGGTAACATAAAGCGTTGCGCCATCGGATTTTCTGACGAGTACCGGCACATCCTCCGGGTCATCCGGCTTAATGATCCAGGAACCGCCTTCGCCATCGACAATCACCCCCTGTTTCCTTCCCTCATCCAGAACCACCTGCATTTTATCTTCATAAAAGCTCTCGCCGTTCATATGGTCAAATCTAACTCCAAGCCGGTCGTAAATCTGCTGCATGTCCAGTAAACTCCATTTCACAATTTTATTCCAGAGTTTGCGGGATTCTTTATCTCCCTCCTCAAATTTGCGATATTCGGCACGTCCCTCGTCATCCAGTTCTACTTCTTTGTCGGCCTCCATATGAAACTGCACATATAGCTTCTGAAGAGCGGGTATCGGATTCTTTTCAATCTCCTGCATATTTCCCCACCTTTTGATGGCGTGCATAAGCTTGCCGAACTGTGTGCCCATATCGCCGATAAAGTTGTCGGAAATAATCTCCCAACCGAATCGCTGATAAATCTTTTTTATACTGTCGCCAATAACAGTGGAAAGCAGATGATGTACCCCCATGGGCTTGGCGATGTTCGGGTGCGAGTAATCGATCACAGCCCGCTTTTTTTCGGTCAGATTGAAAAAATCTTTAAGGTAACCATCAAAATCATCAAGCCATTCGCTGGCTTCACTTGTATAAAATTTTTGTTCAAGCCGGACATTGATAAAACCCGGACCCGCCACCTCCACTTTTTCAAAAAGATCACTCTTAGTGTGCTTCACAATTTCTGCCGCCATCTCATGAAGCCTTTTACCCTCCTTGTTGGCCAGCAGCATCGCAATATTTGTCGAAAAGTCTCCGAACCTGAACTCTTTGATCTTTTCAACATGGATTTGATCCGGATCAGCCTCATAACCTGTCTTTTTCACAGCTTCAAGGAAGACCCATTTGATAATAGACAAATTCCGTTTTTTCATCAGCAATATGTTACCGCTTTGAAACTTTTTTCACAAACAAATTCTTGCCTAATAATGCCAGTCTGATATATTAACTAACACTTAATAAAGAAAATCAAACGTGGATACTGATTTAGTGCTCCTGCTTATACTAATCATCATTTCAGGAGCTTTCTCTGGAGCGGAAATCGCCCTTACAAGCCTATCGCCTGCAAAAACCAAAATGCTGAAGAACGACCATCGCCCTGGCGCGAAGGCCGTTTATCGTCTTAAGCAAAAACCTGAAAGATTGCTGATTACCATTCTGATCGGAAACAATCTGGTGAATATTTTAGCTACCGTGGTCGCCACCATTTGGGGGATCAAAGTCTTTGGAAGCAACGCCCTGGGCATCGTCACAGGTGCTCTCACGCTGATTATTTTGGTTTTTGGCGAAATCACTCCAAAAACTTACGCTCAAAAACACGCTGAAGGTTTTGCCAGAATGATGGCTAACCCCCTTTTGTGGTTCACTTACATTCTTTACCCCATCATCTGGTTGCTTGAAAAGTTTATTCATGGGCTGATGCACCTGATGAAAGCCAAAAGCCCAATTAAAACCATGAGTGAAGAGGAGTTTCTGGCAATGGTAGATATCGGAACCAAAGAAGGAGTCATCGAGGAACATGAGCAGGAGATGATCGAGAATGTACTCGAATTTACGGACACGACCGTTGAGGAAATCATGACGACCAAGTCAAACATAGAATCCCTCGATGTAAACACGGTCATTCATGAGGCACGGCAATTCTTTATATCCCATTCCCATTCCCGAATACCGGTTTACAAGGGCAATCTGGATAACATTGTGGGTATTCTTACGGTACACGACATTTTAAAGATCACCCAGGCCGAGAAACCCATTGAAAAACTCTCGGATTTCCATTACTTACCACCAATTGTCGTGCCTAAAACCAAGGCCATCGCCAAGCTCTTCCGCGAATTCCAGAAACGCCGCCAACACATTGCCATTGTAGTAGATGAAAGAGGTAATACCGTCGGTCTCGTCACCCTGGAAGATATTCTAGAGGAAATTGTGGGCGACATTGTGGATGAAAGCGACCAGGAAAAAAGCCTCGTAACGCCTATAGGAAAGAATGAATGGCTGGCCACGGGTGAAGCGACGATCGAAGAAGTGAATGAAGCGACAGGAATCGAGCTAAACTACCCGGAACATCAAACTGTAAGCCTGCTCATTCTGGAAAAACTGCAGAATTTTCCCCGTCTGGGTGAAAGAATTGAGTATGAACAACTGGAATTCCAGGTAAAAAAAATGAACAAGAATATTATCGAAGAAGTCCTGATAACCAAGCTTTAAAAATAAACCCGCCGATCAATGCATGCACTGACACTATTAGTAAAAGCGGTAATTCTGCAATATGGATACCTCGGAATGTTTTTGCTGACTGCGCTTGAGCAGTTTATTTTCCCGCTGCCGGTAGATGTATTTTTTGGTTTTTCAATCGAACATGGTCTTGTATACCAAAAGTTAATGGTGGTGGTTTTGGCGGCAACTATCATAGGATCCAGTATCGGCTACTTCCTGGGCAGATTCCTTGGTCACCCGGCCCTGACCTGGCTGGTGGGCAAAACAAAAGTTGAAAAGGGTGAGATCTACATCAAAAAATGGGGCATCTGGGGCGTGATTCTGGCGGGCCTCACACCCATTCCTTTTAAAGTTGTTACCTGGACGGCCGGCATTTTCGAAATGCCCTTCGGCCGCTTCCTTTTGGGGGTGATAATCGGCCGTATGCCTCGCTACATGTTCACAGCTTACGCCGGGGCCAAGTTCTTCGAAAGCAAGTTCTACGCCACCACCGACATGAGCGCTCTGATACTGGGGGCCCTGCAGGGCCTCACGGAATTCCTGCCAATTTCCAGTTCCGGCCATTTGGTCATTATGGAGAAATTTCTGTATCTTCCAATCCCGGCGGATCATCTGGTTACATTTGACATATTTCTGCACGGCGGTTCACTTGTCGCCATTTTGCTTTATTTCTGGAAAGACTGGGTGGATGTTTTCAGAGAACTTTGGCACATGATCAAAAAAGCCAGCTTAGATACAAGTAGCCTGGCCTTCAAGCTGGCTGTCGGCACCATTCCCGCCATCATCGCGGGACTGGTCTTTGGCGGCTCTATCGGTAAAAACCTAAGAGAGCTTCACTACATCGCCATTCTATTCATCATTCTGGGTGTCATATATTTTTATGCCGCCTGGCGTGGAAGGAGCAACACGCATGAGACTGTTGGATTAAAAAAGAGCATCTGGATCGGAGTGGCACAGGCATTTGCCTTAGTCCCCGGAATTTCACGGGCCGGCCTTACCATTGCCACAGGTATCACTCTGGGGCTGAAACGCGAAGCTGCCGCCAAATTCAGCTTTATGCTGGGCGGAGTCGCTATTCTGGCCGCTAATGTTTACGCCATATTTTCGATGAGAAACGGTGCCCCCATACCTGACTTGGATTTCATTCTAATGGGTACTGTCACATCCTTTATCACCAGCCTGCTGGCCATTTATCTTCTCCTCAGATTCCTACAAAAACACACCATGCGCGCCTTCGGCGTTTACCTGATACTAGCAGGCAGTCTGATTTTGAGTTTTCTTTAAGAAATTATTTTGGGACTTCCAATTCCACTAATTTACCGTCACATACAACCTTTTTCGGCCCATATAACCGTACACACATAACATCTCCAACAATTGATGTCCCGGCCTGCATTAATGGCATAAAATAATGACCAGTTCCTTTTTCATTGGGACATGCAAATTGGTAGAAAAATGATCGGGCTTCTATTATTGCGAACTCTCTGCCGACATCTTCAGAAATGAATTTCCGACAACCAATTGAATAGATTGCATTTGGGTTTTCACCTGCCTGAACACCAGTTTTATCTGTATTCCACTTTGCCAATGCCATTTGCAGATTTGCTCTCGTATCATTTACAGCTTCTTGTTGTTGATCTGCCTGCCTTGCGCTTTCAAGCGCAGGCGCGCATGCACCCAAACCTACAATAGCTGTTGTCAATGTTGTTATTTTGCCGATTTTATTCATGAAAATTTAGAGTTAACACAAAAAATGAAATATTCCGTTATTCCAAAAACCTCCGATCTGCTATCGCAATCACTGCTCTATAAAAAGTGGGGTCAGCTTGCCAGTCCTCCGTTGTCGAGTTACTGACAAAATCAAGAATTTCTTCATTGCTATATCCACTAGCCAAATTCATATTACCTTCAAGATCAGCTTGCGAAAAATCAGACGTCATGCTCTCGATTTCCTTTATTCTCTGCCTCAGAGAACTTATTTTGTCCCACCAGGTTTCCAGTTCTGATTCGGGATACGAACATGTAACAGCTGTTGCAGCCGTCACTTTTCTTCGCGTATCTGAAATCGCTTGCTGAGAGGATCTTCGTAGGCCTGCTTTTTCAGCATGTCTTCTTCTATAATCGGCTAAATCAATTACATTATTGCTTTCAGAAGGATTTTTACACATTGTTTGAACAATTAATCAAAAATCACTAATTGCATTTTAACAACAAAAAACTATCTAAGTCAAATCCAAGTCAAATTTTTTGCCGCAATTACAGGTACTTTACTTTCTAAGAAGAAAACGCTACAATACCTCCAGTTTATCAAATAAAAACTAAAAACATGAAAGGATTATATACCCTTGCCATGATTCTGGTCGTGGTCGGAGCTATCAACTGGGGCCTTATCGGCCTTGGCGGCTTTTTAGGCAGCAACCTGAATGTTGTCAATATGCTTGTCGGCAGCTTGCCTACAGTTGAAAGCATTGTCTACCTGCTTGTAGGTGTTTCCGGCCTTTGGGTTGGATACGAACAACTATCCAAAAAATAGTTTTCGTTAGTTATTAGCTTACGAACAGAAGCTTATTATAAAGCGCTCCATAGCCAGGGCCAATTCGTCCTGGTTGTCAGTCGTCACACGAATACGGCTGGTTTTAAGAGCAACATCGATTTCTAGCAGTCTGGCATAAGCATCTTTCAGTTCCTGATAACTAAAATTTTTTAACTGCGCCATTGTATTACGAGCCACAAAAGGGTGAAGTTTAAGTGTAGCCGCAAATGCCGTCGGATTGGAGTTGGGATTTGAAATCTTATAGCCGCTTCCCTGCAGGAGTAGACGAAACTGACGCACTACCATATAAAAAACCTGCCTTAAATTCTCACCTGCCGCCAAACTGCGGTGCAGATGCTGAATAGCCTTTCGATGATCTTTGATGCCAAGCGCGTCCGTCAGATGAAAGACGTTGGCCTCAAGCGTTGGAACGACCAGCCTATCGATAATCGGCCTTGTGATATCTTCACCTGAGCTATAAGCCGTCAGCTTATCGATTTCCTGCGACAGCCGCCACAAATCCTGCCCAGCGAGTGAGGCAAGGTATTCCGCCGTAGAAAGATCAATGCTCGCACCACTTACCTGGATGCGTTTTTTGATCCACTCGTTTAAGATTTGCCCAGTAAGCGGTATGAACTCCTTCACCTCCGCCTTTGCACTTAGCTTTTTGTAAAAAGATTTGCGCTTATCGGGGTTACTCTGCACAAAAACCACCACCGAACTTTCCGGTATCTCATCCAGATCCGCTTCCAGCTTTTTCAGTTCCTCATCGCGCTTTTCGTCTTTTTTGGTCGGTTCAGCCGTTTGCCTGGTTTTTGGTTTATCGGGAAGACCGTGAATAAAAATCAGACGCTTATCCCCCAAAAAAGGCATTGCATTCACGGCCGCCATTATTTCGTACAAGGGAATATCTTCAGCATCCAGAATCGCCAAATTGATATCGCCGTGTTTTTCCGTAAAAGCTTTCTTCCAGCTGTTTATCTGCTCATGAAGCAGATATGTTTCCTCGCCGGTAAACAAAAATAAATTTTTCAACATGAATAATATAAGCAGGTACTTATACTACTTCAGGCTAAACCCGCTGGCAATTTTTTCTAGTTTTCCCCATCACCTCCCGAGCAATCACAAGGAGGACGATTAAGAATGTATTTCAAACAGTCCTCTTCATCCTCAATGCCCAAAGATTTCATCACAGCCTCCATATAAAGATCAATAAGTCGTGAGTTCTTCATATCTTCAGGAGTATATTCAGTAGGGGGAGTTTCCTCATCAGGATTCTCCATTTCAGCGATTTCCTGCTGCATGATAGCACCGAAGAAACTACAGAATAGATCCATTCTTTTTTCCGGGTCATCCGTCTCAGACAGCTTGCTCTGAAGGTCCAACAGATTACCGTGAATCATCTTTTCAGTTTTTCCTGGAGGCTGAATTGCCTCAAGATCAAAGTCAGTAATAATATCCTCAAACTGACCATTAGCAATATGTTCCGCCATAGCCAACTCTTCTTCCGTTTTTGGAATCTTATCTGGTTTAAACTCATCAGGAATATCTTCAATAGGCTCATCTAAATCAAGATAGGCAGAACTATTCACACCCTGATCAGCTTCAGAGTCAAAGCCTGGATCAGTCAATGATATATGCTTTCCATCCTCCGAAATAAACTCCACCTTTGTATAGCCACGCTTCATCGCTCTGAATATTTTATCGATATCGCCAGGATTGGTTATGTTTAGCAAATGAGCCAGATCACTTGAAAGCCTGTCAAAAGCTTTGGCAGTAATATCGACACATTGGTTCACAACATCTTCGTTACTGATGCCTTCAGGCAATTGTTTATCAGCTAGTTGTTTGCCGGTGAAGTCGAGCCATTTTGAAAGAATCTTCTTTCTGGCAGTAACAGCCTGAAGGGCAGTTCTGCATTGATCTGCACGATTCTCACTCTCAGTCAAAGCTTCATCTTTGACCCGCAGATCTGATCTAAGCTGGGCAACGGCTTCCTTCGGCGAATCCAGTCCGGCTTCATAACCGCAAGTCCCGGCGAGGCCAATAGCACCAAGAATAATGCCGATACGAAGGCGGCTACTCGTTGGTGACGAAGCAGGACTTTGTTGAAGTTTTGGTTGTTTCATAAAAATGGAGGGTAACAAAATTCAGGGTAGCGTAGTAAAAATAGGGCGTTATGATTTCAATTTTCTACATAATTCCACCCAATCTTTACTACGAGGATTTTTTAAATTATGTAGAGGATTTACAATTTCTAACGGTGACTTTCCATTCAAATGTTTAAACTTCTT
>JAHJFD010000033.1 GCA_018825145.1 Patescibacteria group bacterium | reverse complement strand
TAAAGCCAAGAATGACACGGTAAAAGTTAAGGTTCCGGCCGGCGTATTTGAGTATAAAATCCTCAAAATCAAGTAGTTCCGTAAAAGGATATACCCGTGGTTCCGTATGAAAATGGGGTGATTCGGGCATGTGAGCTTTTTGGCTTGACTTTTCTCAATAAATATATCAGAATAATCATGCTATTTATTATATTGTCCTATTATGGCACTATCGGAAGACATCATCAGTGAAACACTTAAAGATTTGGCGCTGAAAGCTGAAACTGATAAGCTGGCAAAGGAATACAATGAGCTTTTAACGCAGTATAAAAAGCTGGATGAAAGTCATAGGATTCTGGACATTTCTTTGCCTGTTTTCGATGATACTATTGGCGTATGTTTTAAGATGGCCGGGCTGGAAAGAGAGATGAGAACTTTGAGAGGCAAAATGCGGGAAGTTTTAGGAAAACTGAAAACGATTGCCCCTGAACATTGCCTGGTTAAAGAATCAGATATACTGGGCTGATAATGGTGGCAGGCGCGCATAAAGTTGCTTTTATGGTGTTTTTTTGGTATAATAAAGTGATTTGCTGAACCTAAATTTTTATGGCGGATCCCGCAGTAGCCACCAAAAACGACAAAACCACGCTCAGTGTTCCCGCGGACATTATGGAGCGCTTTGGTGAACTTGTGGAACTTATTAAGGGCAGCAAGAGCATGGATGACGGCGAAAGGCAGTACTGGGTCGACGTTCTGCCGATTATGTCCGAAGACCAGATTGAGAATCTGAGGAGTATTTTAGACAACGAAAAAAAACAGCTGACTGAGGCGGCCGCGGCCTATTCGGAAGGCATGCAGAAAAATGTGAAGAATATCGCCGTTGAATTTAATGAAGAGGCTTACCGTGAAAAAAAGCGGGCCAGACTGGAAGCAGAACGTATGGCCGAAGAACAGGAAAGTGCGAATGAAGCGGCCACTCTGGAAGAGATCGAGAAACTTTAATTTTTTTCCGGAGTTTTATCAGTCTTTTCCTCTTTTTTATCGGGTTTTTTTCGGGAATCCGTTTTATAAAAACCTTCTCCTTTAAAATGTACTCCGGGTGCCTCCAGCAGTTTTTCAGTTTCGTGATGTCCGCATTCCAGGCATTTTTGATCTTCATGGGCCGGAGGCAGAAGTTTTTGAAACTCGTGGCCGCATTTCAGACATTTAAATTTGTAGTTGGGCATGATAGAATTTTTTCGTTGCTTGCTATCAGTATAATCACATTTAAATGCTCGACAAGGCCTACGATGCCAAAAAATACGAAGACGCGATTTATAAGCGGTGGGAGGAGTCCGACGCTTTTAAGGCAAATGTGGATTCCGACAAGCCGTCTTTTACTATTTCGATGCCGCCGCCAAACGCTACTGGTACGCTTCATCTGGGTCATGCCATCATGCTGGCTCTGGAAGATATTCTGATCAGGCACAGGCGAATGAAGGGCTATGAGGCCTTGTGGTTGCCCGGTACCGATCACGCGGCCATCGCCACCCAGAACAAAGTAGAAAAGATATTGGCCGAAGAAGGAATCGACCGCGAACAACTTGGCCGCGAGAGCTTTCTGAATCGCGTGCGGGAATATGTTGCAAATTCTCAGGACATCATCCGCAATCAGGTGCGAAAGATGGGCAGCAGTTGCGACTGGAGCCGTGAACGGTACACACTGGACGACGACCTGAATTATGCCGTGAATGAGGTCTTCAGCCGGATGCATAAGGACGGCCTGATCTACCGCGGACACCGCATTGTGAACTGGTGCACCCGCTGCGGTTCGACGCTGGCTGACGATGAAGTGGAATACGTGGAGGTACAGGCGCCTTTTTATTACCTGAAATACGGACCGGTCACCATCGGCACGGCCCGCCCCGAGACTAAATTCGCCGATAAGGTGGTGATTGTACACCCCGACGACAAGCGTTATAAAAAGTATATCGGCAAAGAGATGGAGATCGACTGGATCGACGGCAAGATCAAGGCAAAATTCATCGCTGACGCGGAGGCCGCTGATATGGAAATGGGCTCCGGTGCCATGACCATTACGCCGGCTCATAGCTTTGTGGATTTTGATCTGGCCAAGAAGTACAAGCTTGAAGTCCTGCCCATCATCGATACCGAGGGCAAGATGCTGCCCATTGCCGGGGAATTCGCCGGAATGGACGTTCTGGAATGCCGCGAAAAACTGGTTAAAAAGCTGAAAAAACTGGGCTTGCTGGAGCGCGTCGATGAGAATTACAGTCATAATCTTTCAGTCTGTTACCGCTGTAACACGCCCGTTGAGCCGCTGGTGTCCGAACAGTGGTTTATTGACGTGAACAAAAAAGTGAAAGCGCTGGGCGGTAAAAGCATTAAAGAAAGGAGCGTGGAAGTGATAAAAGATGGTGAAATTGAAATCATCCCCAGCCGCTTTGATAAGATTTATTTTCACTGGATGGAAAACCTGCGTGACTGGTGTATCAGCCGCCAGATCTGGTGGGGTCACAGGATTCCGGTCTGGTATAAGGACGGTGAAATTCATGTGGGTCACGATGCTCCAAAGGGCCAGGGATGGAGGCAGGACGATGACACACTGGATACCTGGTTTTCATCGGCTCTATGGACTTTTTCGACCCTCGGCTGGCCTAAAGAGACTCCCGATTTCAAAAAATTTCACCCGACGAGCGTGATGGAAACGGGTTACGATATTCTGTTTTTCTGGGTCGCCCGCATGATTATTATGACCACCTATGCCACGGGCACGATTCCCTTTGAGAAGGTTTATCTGCACGGACTGATTCGCGACAAAGAAGGCCGGAAAATGAGTAAATCACTGGGGAACGGAATAGACCCGATTGAGATGATCGACAAATTCGGCGCTGACGCCCTTAGAATGAGCATGGTGATCGGAAATACTCCCGGCAACGACATGCGCCTGTATGAAGAAAAGATCATGGGCTACCGCAATTTTACCAACAAGCTGTGGAATGCCAGCCGATTTGTCATCGGAATTTTTGAGGAAAAAGGCCTGCCTGCCGATAGGCAGGGCATTACCAAGGCTCCGAAACCGGATTTGGGGAAGCTGACAGCCGCGGACGAGTGGATTTTAGGCAAACTGAACACGGTTATCAGCGCCGCGGATGAAGCGCTTACTGGCTTCCGCATCAGTGAGGCCGGCCAGCTACTTTATGACTTTTTGTGGAATGATTTTTGTGACTGGTATCTGGAGCTTTCCAAAGGCGACAAGCAGAATCCGGCTGTTTTGTACCACACCCTGGCCACGACCCTGAAGCTCCTTCATCCGATTACGCCGTTTGTGACGGAGCAGATTTGGGCCGAGCTTCCGGGAACTTCAGGCATGCTGATTACCGAACAGTATCCGGAACCGATTAAGGGTGATTTTGATGCCGGGTCAATCGGGCTGGTCATCGAGCTGATCGGCGCCATCCGCCGGATGCGGGCGGAGAATAAAATTGAACCTGCCCAGAAGATTGCGGTCACGCTGTATGGTCGCAAGGATCTGGAAGGCAGTAAGGAGGATATTATGCGCCTGGCCCGCGTGAGCGAGCTGACATGGAAAGATTCCGGCAAAAAGCTTTCCGGGGCCGCGGCGGACGTGGTAAAAGACGTGCAGATTTTTATTCCGCTGGAAGGTCTGGTAGACACGGAAAAAGAGAAGGCAAGACTGCAAAAAGAAATTGAACAACTTGGCAAGTATATCGCTGGCCTAAGCGCTAAACTTGCGAACAAAAATTTTGTTCAAAATGCCCCCGCAGCGGTGGTGGAAGCTGAAAGGCAAAAACTGTCTGAAGCCGAGGCTCGGATGAAGCAGATGAAGGGGCAGGTGGGGAATCTGTAAAACTCAGAACAGGTTTTTTAAGGTCACAAAACCATTTGCGCTATAAAATTTTCGCTCGCCCGCTTCCAATAATGACCCCAGTTTTACCGTGTAATCTTTTTTGGAAAAATGGCTGATAATTTCTTTTAATCCGGTTTTTTGTTTCCCGGAAAGCTCTTTCGTTAAGTTCCGGTCTTTTTTTAACATAAACTCCAGATCATACGCGTCTCTTATCTCCTTTCTGTCTGATAAAGCTCCGACTTTATTGATGAACATTTGTTTTAAAGTGAATGTCACAAGCCTTATCTGCTTGGTACTATGAGGGGAAAAAGCGATATTAAGTCCCGTTTCCTTTGGTTTACCGGTTTCTTTTCTTATTTCCAGCTTGAGCTTCCGGTCATAACCTTCTTTTTTGATTTCCGTTAAAAGCGAAAAATGTTTTTCGTGATGGTCGGTGATTTTATAATGCCGGCCTAATACCTCTTTCATTTTTGAAAAATAGCCGGAAGGTATTTCTTTCTTAATCCAGAAATCCAGATCAACCGAATACCTGTCCAGCCCATAACATAGCCGTAAACAAGTTCCGCCTCCGAATATCAGCGGGGTCAGGAGATTATTTTTTGAAAGAAGGTCAAGTAGCTCCATTTCAAATTCCTCATGTCTTTTTAAGTCCGGCATTTCGTAATAGTTTTAATAATAAAACCTGCGTTTTTTTCGGGAATTTCTTTGCCATTTTCTGAAGTTCCGCGGCCGAAAACCCGCTTAAATCAATGCTATCGACGTCGAGGCTGTATCGGCCCATGGAGGAATAGTAGAGGCAATCGAGTAGTGCCTTTTCTTTAGTCGCGATAAAAAATTTTCCCTCTCTGATAAATCCGAAGTATAAGTCCTTATCGATTTTGCTGTAATTAAAGACCCATTCTTCCGCCTCGTAATACTGTGTGCGCACCGGGCTGACAGCCTCGATGACGTTCCGTGTGATCTGGGTGGTAATGCCGTAGTAAGAAAGCGCGGTCATAAAAGAGATGTAGGAGGGGGTCTGGATGATATTACTCAGATAAAAGAGGTCATCCTGTGATACCTGACGTGAAAGAGACTTCATTAGGTAAAGGTTGTTTCTGAGCCTCGTCAGAATCCCCTTTTTCGCGTAGCGGCTGGCCATCACCCTTGCAGAGGCTTCTTTAATGCCTAGAGTCCTCGCAATGCTCTGGACTGTCCAGACCGGCCTTTGATTTTGCTCAAGTTTTAACAGATTCATGGTTTTATTATAGCTGATTTTTTGGAAATTGTAAATATAATTTATTAACAAAAATGATAATAAACTATATTTATATTAAACCTGTCAGAGGGATAAGCATCCCTTGTCCTTGAGTTTTGAGCTTTTTTTTGGTATAATAATAAGATTTAATTCACCTACCATGATGCAAATTGCGGGAGTCATCTACAGCGAGGAACGAAGGAAAAGCCAGGAGCGGTATCAGGCGGCGGTGGAACGGGCGCATTTTCTGGGTCAGGAAGAGAAGAGACACTGGGCCCTGCTTGGCCATATACTGACCACCGGCCAGTTGCAGGAAGCTGAACGGCTGATTATTGACGAAGACCTGAAGCGCCTTGCCGTTCAGGAACAATTAGAAGTAATAAAACCTAGCTCAGAAAAAAGATATGGGTGATCCTAAAAAAAGCCCCTGGGATTCAAGTCCCGAGGAACCAACAAGCAGAAGTCCCTGGGGGCGCCGTCCGCAAACCGCGACCGAAAATAAACCGGAAACCGGCAGACAGCCGGAAAAAAAGGAGGTGCCTAAAGGACAGAAAGGCGGCGCCCTTGACGATTACAGAAAGAAAGCCGAAAAGCTTAGTTCTGATCCTAACGTGAAGGCCGCGGAGGCTATCCGCGAACTGCAGGGAAATAAAGAAACGGTCGCGCAACTGGATGGGCTGACAGCCCTGAACACGGCTATTGTCAGTGTGCTTACCAAACTCGCCAAAAAAGGTGTGGATGTTTCCAAAATCAGAACGGCTGAAGATCTTCAGCATGAGATTCTGAAGAATGGCCTCACGCTTACCCTGCCTGAAGCCACCGCTGTCGAAAACCTGAATCGCATTGCCGGTCAGCCCGGCCCAACTGCCACCGAAGTGAAGAACAGCTGGCCGGACCGGGTGCAGACCGCGCAGGAGGCCGGCAAGGGCTGGAGTGACAAATATAAAGAATATCTGCAAAAAAACCCGGTCGGAACCATCGCCCTTACCGTGGCAGGTGCCGCGGGCATTTATCTGACCTACCAGGGTATCAAGTCACTTGTAAAAATGGCTTTCGCCTCCGAAGACACCGACAAAAGCAAGGAGAAAGGCGGTTCATGGTTCAAAAAAGAAATCATGATTCCCCTGATCCTACTGGCCGCCGGCGCCTTTTTGGGAAAAGATGTTGTCAAAAAAATCTGCAAAGATGCCGGTCTGGATTGGTTTGACGTGGAGGACAAGCTTAGAAGAGGAGAAGAACTTACCGACGATCAAAAGAGAAAAGCCGAAAATGCCGCCAAGAAAATACAAGACGAAATTGATGCAAGGCGAAAAGGGGCCGCAGGGGGCGCGGCTGCCGGTGCCGCTGCCGGCCCGGAAGCTGCTGAGGAACACGAGGAACCGGCGCCTGTCCCGGGCGCGCTGGAAGTCGAAGGTGCAGAACTGCGGGAATACGGGGAGAAGCTTCTGAAAGAAAATGGAGCTGAAAAACTGGAAGACGGAGCTTTTTTGATTACAACTGAAACAGGGAGAAAAGTTTTCTACAAATTCGATACAGACGCGAAAAAATGGCTGTGGCAGAGTGAAACGCAGAAAAAGGATGAAGAGTGGTCTGATTGCGAGGAAAGTCCTTATGATGAAAAGGCGTGTCCTGATGCCGTGAAGGCGAATGAGATCGCAAGGAGGCTGGCTGGCGTTACGGCCTTACCGGAGAAAGGAGGGGAAAATTCAGAAGTACACAAAAAAGGTGCTGAGGCACTGGAAGCTGGTCGCTATACGGCTGCGAAGAAGGCTTTACTCGCCATTTACTTCAATCCTCGTTTTCACAAACCGGAAGTGTTTGATTTGACGATCGACAATGTATCTCAGGATAAGTTTGCAGAAATTAAGGCCTTGGTAAACAAACACAAAGACTCTAAAAGAATCCCAAAATCTGAATTCCCGTCAACTATCAAATCGGGAATTAGTGAAGAGTATCTATTCCTCTTGTTCGAAAAAATGGTCAGTTTCAGTAAATTGGGCCATGCTGAAGATGAAAACATGACTGTGCAGGTGATGCTTGAGTCTGTTATGAGAAACCCCCTGGCCGATCAGCTGGAAGGAATTAATACAGCTGTCATCAATGCCCTGAAGCAGGGGGACATTGGTGATGCATTAAAGACAATTGCTGTTCAGGGTATTGAAAATATTCAAAGTAAGGCGGTTCAGATGACTGAACGGCTCAATCAAGTGCTTGACATCAATGTGGAGAATCTAAACAAAGAAGAAAAAATTGTTTTTCGGGAAATGCAAGGGTTACTTTTAACGAACCCTACTCTTGTCAAACGTGACCCAAAAGATGTTATTGATAACATTTTGAAGACTAATTCCAAATTCAAGGAACAGCCCAAGGCTGTTGAACTGGCTACGAAATTCTTTGCTGAAGTTAAAAAGCGATCTCCAGCCATTTTAGAAAAAGTAATCAGGAAATTTGAGATTAAGAAAGAAGACTTGCCCAACTATCTGAGAGAAGGTGTTAGTATGGATAATCTTCTATTCTTCAATGCCTGTGAACTGGTTCTTTTGGATCAAGCGATTGAAAGCGAAGGTGATCAGGCAACTGATTTACTCATTCTTGGGGTTCTAATTAGATCCATCAGGGAACCGCGTTTAAAGGAACCCTACATCGGATTGATTAGCGATGAGGTGACTAAAGATATACCGTCTGTCAACATCCCTTGCCTTAAGTCACTTCAGCCCTATTTCGAAAAAGCGCTTCGTGTGGCTGGGGCACACCTTGGCTACAAAGCCCTCGATTTTATGCATCGCTGGAGCCCTTATCAGACAGAGCACCCCACAGCCAAGTCTCATGAAGCAATGGCTGAGGATTTTAAGAATCAAAATATTGTTTTTGGCTCATTGAAAGAATCAGGAGGAACAACTCTAGAACTTTCTTCCGACGCGTTAGCAGCTATTGTACTTGCATTGCCTGGAGTTCAAGATGAACTTGCCTCTTGCGAAACAGGGCAAGAATTTCTTCAGCTGATTCGTGTGAATGGCGGGCACGTTACTGCTTACAAAGACCGAGATGGTGTGATGGGGATACTGATTGATACTGGTTATGAAGTGTTCTTAGCAAGACCTGGTGCCATTGTCTGGGAAGCTGCCAAATCTGCAGCTGAACTCAGTTGGGGTGGTGCCTGGGATGCGGCTAAGATTTGGGTAGGGGGCTCATCCTTCTTTGTAACTGCAGGAGGTATCAGGGGGATATTTAAGGCGTACAGGCCTAAAGAAGGAGGCAGGGTTCTTTACTCAATTACCACACGCACAGTGAATGCTTTTAAGGGCATGTGGTGGGGGTTAAAATACCCCATCAAGGCCCCAATTTTCACATATGATGTTGCCACGCATACAGTCAAAGGCTTGGCCACAGGTGCTGAGGGTCTGAGCTCTATGGCTAAGGCCCCCCTCAGAGGTGGCAGACGGGCGCTGAATTGGACTCGCGATGTTCTTCGGTATGGAATCCCCGGCCAAAACGTTGAAAATATGGTGGATACTGGGCGATTACTTGAAAAACATTTTAAATTGGCTGAAATTAAGGGTGATGTTCCAACAAAAGCTGGCATTAGAGCACGTGCTGGACGGTTTTTGCGGAGAGGCAAAGAACTACTTCAAAAACCTATTGCCACCTTGCGCCAAATGACTGCCGGCGATTGGCATTGGGGCATGGCCAAAAAATTCGCAGAACGATATGCTAGTCAGTATAATGATTTGTTTGGATTAGATGAGAATACTGGTTTTAAACTGGATGAACTGAACACACATGGAAAGGTTCAGAATGTCACAAAGGCCAATGAGCGTCTCAATCGCTTTCTTCAAAAAACTCAGGATGACCCTAAATTGCTTGAAAAAATCGTTGAAGCAGCCAAAAACAATAAGGATAAGACTCTGCAGAAAAAAATACTAGACATTCTAAAGGATACGGGGCTAAACGAAAATGAGATGGAAGCTTTAGCCAGAAGAATAAATAGTGAAGGGATGGCTAAAAAAGTTACTGAGCAGATTAGCCGGGCTTCTAAAAGAATGACTGATTCTGCGGCAGTTAAAGCTGCTAAACCAAGTGCTCTACAAGCTATTAGTGAAGGCGTCCCAAGAAAGCCTGTCAGAATATTGGGCAAAGAACCCAAATACCAATACGGCGGCGAAGTCATCGAACTCACTAAAAACGAAATCAGTGCGATGCAAAAGGCAAAGAATCTTAGCCCGGAGGAAGCCATTGCGGCGCTTTGTGAAGAGAAGTGGCTGGCTAAACATCCTGAAGTTGCCACGGCGGCGGAAAAGCCTACGGGAGGCGCGGAATGCGCGCGGGCAAGATTAAGGAGGGGCCTTCAGCATCTAACTGGCGAAACCCTGGCTTCGGCGGGAGGTGCCGAAAAAGTTCTTCAAGCTGTTGGAAAAGACTTAAAAGACATTCAGGAAAAAGTCGCCAGAGCTGAAAAAACGCTACAGGGTATTGAGGATGCCAGAAAAGCCGGTGAAGCGGTTGGCGACATGAAGAAAATCGAAGATCAGATTGCGAAAGCCCGGCAGGTCATTGCGGACGGACAACGTGCCGAAGCTGAGCTTCACGCGACTGCCAGGGCCATACAGGAAGCGAAGAATGCCAAAGACGCCCTTGACGCGGCTAAGAAAGCCAAAGATACAGCCGCCAATCTGTCAAAACTTGAAAAAGAATTACGGACTGCCACCACTGCGGCAGAAGAAGCCATGAAGAGTTCCGGAACAGCCATGGAATCGCTGAGTAAACTAGGTAAATTTGTCAGACCTTTAAAAATTGCCGGACGGGTCGCGGGCGCCACCTTTGCCGTCGGCGGAGCCGCCTACAGCGGTTATGAGGCAATCATCAGCGCGCATGAGGCCGTCACCACTGACGTCGCGGGCCGCGGAAAAGTTAAAGGACTTGAAGCCGGTATGTGGACCGTCAACGCCGTGGCCGACGGCGCGGCTGTCGCGGTTCTGTTTGGCGCGGAAAGCGCCGCGGTGGGTTATGCCGGAGCGGCGGCATTACCGCTTGCACCCCTCACTTACGCCGGTGCCACTGTTTTTGAAACCAAATACGAAGAAACCAAAACAGATTATGAGTGGGCTCAGGAAGCGGGAGGCAATCCTTACGCGATTCTTCATCATTTTTATACCAGCATAAATTCCATTTCACTGGGTGATGCCTGGATCGGAGCCGGAAAAGCCATAGGCAGGAGTCCGGCATATGGAACTATGGCGCTTTTGTTCCCTGCCGCTCCCGCGATAGCTTCGTATATTGACGGGGATTTTAGCTTTGAAACAAAGGGGCAGAAGGAAGCCTGGGATAAAAACTACGCAGAAAGCGTAGAAAACAAAGTGGATACCATGCGCAAAATTTATCGCGGGCTTATCGCTATTCAGAAAGATCCATCCATTCTGAACCTGATTCAGGATACTAAAATGGATCCAAAAGAAAAGAGCCGTGAAATCGAAAGACGTATTGCCGCGGCTTACACAATTAATCATGAATATTATTTCAGAAATATGTCGCTCACCGGCATGCAGAGTTACGGCAGTGCCCAGAAGTTTATTCTGGAGGCCCAGATGTTTGACGACATCATGCAGATGCGTGACAAGGCCAAAAGGGCAGGTATGCCATTCCCCATTATCGGAAACGATAAACTGCCTTTTAACATGGAGCTTGACCGCTACGATATTGTCGGCGGCATTGAAAATCCCAAAGGCAGGGTGGATTATATTCCGGCCCACGTGGTGCAGGCCTACAAAGAAACACTGATCCGGAATTTTGAAAAAGACCCCATCAGAAAAGGCAATCTTGACCGCATGGATACGGCCTATCTGATAAGGCTGTATATGCAGACCGCTATGGCGCTTGAGGATGAGCTGATGAAAGAACAGATCGACAAAGAGCCTGAACTGCGCGAAACGTTTGAAAAGCAAATTATGCTGATCAGCGGATACCTGAAAACTGCCCGAAGCGTAAATATGCTATTCGCGATGCAGGATCCCGCTTATCGCGAGCCAAGAATGACTCTTGAAACAATTGTCACACATTTGGAGGGCATCGGGGCATATGGCAATAAAACCTACCTTGAATTTGAAAAGGAGAATTACGAAATGACGCCGGCTCTTCAGGCTTTATACAGGCTTGGCGAGTATTTTGGATATAACGGGCCGCCTTCGGAAGAACGGCTTAAAATATTCTTCAGTGAAAGCGGGGCCGATTATCACGGTCTTTACTGGGACGGTTCCCAGTGGTATCTGCGGGAAAGAGGCTATGAGCTTGATGACGCTTATGGCGCCGCGCTTACAACTCATATGATCGACGGAATCATCAAACGCATGAGAGAACAGCCTGACAATATTCTTAAACATCGCTCCGATGCCATCTTTCTGGATGCCTACGATTACACGGCAGAGGTCAATAAAATGGCCGGTATTCTGGAAAACGGGCTGGCGGAAGGGACCAAACGCGGCTATGAGCGAAGTGCGACGGAGCTTAGACAGGAAGTCGTGGCACCGCCGAAGAAATTTGACCCCAAAAAGATTGACTATTCCCAGGAAAAAGAGCCTCTGATGGCTGATTTCGGAAAAGCCATTGAACATGTAAAATCAGCCTGCGCCTGGAAAAAGCTCGAGTACAAAGTGGTTGATGAAAATACTATTGAGCTTTCCAGAAGTGATTCACCATCCAAAATCACTCTTACTCGGAAAGATAACGAATGGAGCGTGGGTGAATATTACGCGCGTCGTTCACTACTGCAGGCGGTCGTGCTGGGCAATCTTAAAAACAAGGTTCAGCATATCATTCGAAGCAACAAGCATGAAGGCGGCAGTAAGCGCCCATTTTCAACCGATGAAGGCAGTATTGATTTTGACCGCGCCTGGAATCCGGTGGATTTAAGAATTCTGGATAAAGAAACCGGCTGGCTTGGCTTTTATAACGAAATTGGCATTATCCCCGAGCACGTGGCGGCTGTTCTTAACAACTGGTACGAAAAGGAAATGTATAAGGGCTAAACCTCATCCATCGGTTTTCTGTGCCCGTCCGGACTGAAGTATTTGAAGTAGAGGGATTTGATGGCTTCAAAGGTGCTGGTTAAAAGGGATTTCAGGGCCTCCTGCAAACGACGGACTTTGGCGATAGCGCTG
>JAHJFD010000032.1 GCA_018825145.1 Patescibacteria group bacterium | reverse complement strand
TCTTGACCGCAACAAAAAAGCGTGATTTTTCACGCCCTTAAGTCCCTTACCGCAAAGCGATCAGGAATGTTTCGCGATGATTTTCAGCAGATCATCTTTGTGATGAACTCCGACCATATTTTCAACCGCTTCGCCATCTTTAAAAATAATCAGGGCGGGAATACTCATAATGCCATACTTTCCGGCGGCCTCCTGACTATCATCCACATTGACCTTGCCTATAACGGCCTTGTCACCGATTTCAGAGGCCAGCTCATCAATAATCGGCCCCTGCATCTGGCATGGTCCGCACCAGGGCGCCCAGAAATCAACAAGAACAGGTTTGTCTTTTATATCCAGAACTTTCTCCTTAAAATTTGCGTCAGTAATGGTAAGAGCTTCCATAATTTTTTTATTTAAAAAATAGTAGCGTGTCTCATCATAAAGCATGACATTTTTACTGGCAACAAAAAACCCCTCCGTTGTACACGAAGGGGTTCTTAGTTTGCAGGCTAAAAATTAGCGAACAGCATCCTTAAGAGATTTTCCAGCCTTGAAAGCGGGAACGTTCATAGCTGGGATCTTGATTTTCTGAGAAGGGTTGCGTGGGTTTACACCAGTGCGGGCAGCCCTTTTGCTAATACGGAAAGTACCGAAACCGGTAATGGTTACATTCTTTCCTTTCTTGAGCTCTTTGGTAACAGAGTCAAGAACTGCTTCGAGAGCATCGCCGGCAACTCTTTTGCTAACACCAGCAGTAGAAGCTACAGCAGCAACTAAATCTTGTTTAGTCATGTTGAAATAAATTATGAAGTAAATTCTGAAGCCAGTATAATGCCCCGCAGGAGCACAAATCAAGGGTTTTCCCCTTAAATAAGCGAAAAAAGTACTATGAAGACATTTTTTATACAGAAATAACCGCTTTTTTTAGCCATTTCATTCAAATTTGACTAAAGAAAAATTTTCATGTCAAAAATATATTGATTTTGTAATAATTGGCTTAAATAAAGTAAGAAACGGGCCCTATATATAGGTATAGCATTTTGAATTTTGATTTTTGATTGTTGATTCTTAATTTTTAATCTTCAATTTGAATATCGTTTGACACTCTTCCATCGGCTCCTGTATAGGTAAGCATGCAAATCAAAAAATATTCTTCTTTTTATGAATCATCTGATCATTGTCGAGTCACCGGCTAAAGCCAAGACTCTTAAAAAATTCCTTGGGGCCAAATACGCTGTCAAAGCCTCGATGGGACATATTCGGGATCTTCCCAAAAAAACCATGGCCATCGACATCGAGCACGATTTCGCCCCACAGTACGAAATCTCTCCGGACAAAAAAAAGATCGTGAAGGATCTGAAAGACGCGGTGCACAAAGCGCCCGACACAGTTGTCTGGTTGGCGCCCGATGAGGACCGCGAAGGAGAAAGTATCGCCTGGCATCTGGTTTACGCGCTGGGCCTTAAAAAAGGTCAGTTCCGCCGGATCGCGTTTCATGAAATTACCAAACCAGCCGTACTCAAAGCGCTCGAAAACCCGCGTGCCATCGACATCAATCTGGTTCACGCACAGCAAGCCCGCCGTATTCTGGACAGGCTGGTGGGTTACAGACTCTCTCCCCTGCTCTGGACGAAAATTAGAGCCGGCCTTTCCGCCGGACGCGTGCAGTCCGTGGCCGTGCGCCTGATCGTCGACCGTGAACGTGAAATCGAAGCCTTCAAAACGGAAGAATACTGGAAGATCGACTGTGATCTGAGCGTCAAAAAAGGCCCTTTCAACGCCGATCTTTCCAAAATCAAAGGTAAAAAGGCGGAAGTGAAGAATAAGAAGAAAGCCGACGAAGTCCTGAAAGACCTGAACAAGGCAAAGTACGAGGTCACCAAAATCGAGAAGAAATTCACCAAGAGAAGTCCGACAGCCCCCTTCATCACTTCCACCCTACAGCAGGAAGCCAGCCGCAAACTTGGTTTTTCGGTCAAACAGACGATGGTCGTGGCCCAGCAACTTTACGAAGGCGTGGAGCACGGCCAGCACCACACAGGTCTTATAACCTACATGCGTACCGATTCCTATAACTTGTCATATGAATTCCTTAAGACTGTTCCTAAAATCATCACCAGGTTGTACGGCGCCGAATACGCCCTAAGCAAGCCACGGATCTTTACTAAAAAAGCCCGCGGCGCTCAGGAGGCCCATGAAGCGATTCGCCCCACCGACCCTTCTAAAACGCCAAAGGATTTAAAATCACATCTGGATCCCAAACAATACCGACTGTACAAACTGATCTGGGAACGCACCATCGCCTGCCAGATGGCCGACGCCGAGGTTGACGTGACCACCGCTATCATCAAGGCGGGCGATTATGAACTGATAGCCAAAGGCGAAGTGATCCGCAAAGCCGGCTTTATGAAGGCTTACGTGGAAGGAACTGACGACGCGGAAGAGGCTCTTTCCCAAAAAGAAGTGATTTTGCCCGAAATGAAGGAGGGCGAAACCTGCAACCTGAAAAAAGTGAACACCGAACAGAAATTCACTCAGCCTCCGCCAAGGTACACCGAAGCCAGCCTGGTCAAAAAACTGGAATCGGAAGGTATAGGAAGGCCGTCCACTTACGCACCCACCATTTCGACGATCATTTCACGCGGGTACATCGAAAAGAAGCCGGACAAAAAACTTTATCCAATGGACATCGGCATGATCGTGAATGACTTTCTGGTGAAACATTTCCCTGACATCGTGGACTACCAGTTTACCGCCAGGATGGAAGAAAATCTGGACGACATTGCTGAAGGCAAAACCCAGTGGCAGCCAATCATCAAAGAATTTTATGAACCTTTTGAAAAAACGGTCGAAAAAAAGAAGAAGGAAGTAAAAAAATCCGACGTGATCCATGAAAAAACGGATGAAAAATGTGACGTCTGCGGCGCCCCCATGGTCGTAAAACTCGGCAAGAACGGCAAATTTCTGTCTTGTTCCAAGTACCCCGAATGCAAGAACGCGCGCCCCATGAAAGAAGATGCGGAAAAGGAAGAAAAGCTTCAAAAGGAGTTCAAGGATGAAAAATGCGACAAGTGCGGCAGTCCAATGATCGTGAAGAATGGCCGTTTTGGTGAATTCCTGGCCTGCTCGGGCTACCCCAAATGCAAGACCACTCGTCCGCTGTCCCACGCCCTGAAAGTAAAATGTCCGGAATGCGGCAGTGACATCGTGGAAAAAAGAACCAAACGCGGAAAAATCTTTTATGGCTGTACAGGTTACCCGGCCTGCAAGTTCGCCACCTGGAAAAAACCGGTCGACGACAAATGCCCAGTCTGCGGAGGAATCCAGTTACAGGAAAAGAAAAACCTGACCAAGTGCCAGCAATGCGGCAAGGAAACTGAAACCGAATAAGCGCACACAATACGCGACATGCAGAACTTCGCACACAGCATCCACTTGTGCTAATATAAATGTTGCCATAAAAACAAGCCGATGAAGAAAGACATACTTAAAAAGCTCCATCTGAAACAAGTGAAGAAGATGTCGAAGCTCGACCAGGTGCTTCTTGGGCTGATCGGACTTGGCGCCGTCGCACTGATCGGTTTTTTGCTGAACCTGGCCTATATGAACTGGCCCCAGCCATCCGTGGCTACACTGCTTCCTGCCAAAAACACGATCATGTACGTGGAAGTAAACAGCCTGAAACTGCCGACCAAACTGGAAGCCGGTGAAGACCAGATGAAGCTGACAGAGTCCTTGGGTCAGCCTTTCGGAGTGAATTTGGTACCTATGCTGGAAAGCTTTGCAGGAGACGGATTGGCTTTTGCCATGATCAAAGAACAGAGCATGCAGAATCAGCCCTTGCTCTTTATTAAAACCAAGACAAAACGCAGTGCCCTGAATTACTTTGAAAGCCTGACCCTGCCAAATGAAGAATTAATAAAAACGGCAGGCGAGAATCCTGTTTACTACTACCCTCAGGGCCAGCCTTTTGCTTTCAGGTTCATCAAAAAATATGTGGTAATCGGCCAAAGCCCGGATGCCCTTGCCCTGCTGGACAACCTGGAAGGACAAACGCTCCAGAATGATGAAAACTACGAAAAATCCGTCGGCAATCTGCCACGAAGAAGCTGGATTTTGGCCTATGTCGATTTCCGCAATCTGACTTTTTCGGACAACCCTGCCATTAACAGCATAGTCGAGCCTCTGAAACACGCTATCCGTCACATTGCCCTGGCCGTCCGTCAGGATCAGGAGGGTTTTCATTTCAATACCTTCCTGAACCTTAACAAAGATTTGCTGTCGCTCGACCGCGGCGAAAGTAAGGGTAAGTTTGCTTACGAACTGACCGGCTACCTTCCGGAAGAAAACGTGGCCATATATATTGGCGGCGCCAACCTGGAAGCCGAGTGGCTGAACACGTTGGAAACCATTTCAAACCTGAACCCGGCCTACGGCGTGATACTGGAAGGTATGGTCCGCGCCCAGGCGAATGAAGTTTTCGGGGAACAGGTTGATCTGCGAAACGATATCTATCCGCTTTTTGAGGGTGAATACGCCCTGAGTGTGGGCAGTGGCGAAAATGGCCGTGAAATCAGTTTGATTTTATCGCACGACAACCGTGAATTCGCCGAAGCAAAACTGGAAAAACTGGCCCGGGGCTTCAAATTCCTGGCCGCCAAATTCGCCCCTAAAGTGGAAGTGGTGACTCTGCCCGACGGCACCGAAAGCCGCGAGCTGGTACCCGACGACGGCAAACTGGAAAGTACCGGAGAAACGGTGAATGGTTACATCGTAAACTGCATCGAGGTAACCGGTACATCGGCTGGTTTCTGTTACGCCGCCACGGATGAGATCATCATGATGACCAATAGCAAAGACCGCCTGCTTAAAACGATCGATCTGACAGGCACCAACCTTCTTTCGGAGAGCGCTTCTTTCAGAAAAAGTCTGGCCAACCTGAGCAAAGTGAGCGACGAAGTGACCTATATGAACTTCGAAAACTTCTACAAACTCACCGCCAGCAATCAGTATGTTCAGGCCCTGCAGCCCCTGCTATCTAAACTCGAAGCCGGCTCATGGGTAAAACACTACTTCACGGACGGGGTGAGCACGGAGGGGTATGTGTTGGTGAAATAAATCTTGACCCGAATTTCCTCTTTGCTACAATAACTTAGCACTCTATAATAGTTAGTGCTAATTTTAATCGTTAACAGATAAACAGATGAAGATTAAACCTTTAAACGGTTACGTGGTCATCAAGCCCCTCGCGGCCGAAGAAGTGACCAGGAGCGGCATCGTTATTCCTGATACCGCCAACAAAGAGAAACCCAAAGAGGGTGAAGTAATCGCGGTGTCCAAAACCAATATTACAGACAAAGGCGCCGAGCTCCCGATTGAAATGAAAGTGGGAGACAAGGTCCTTTATGGCCAATACTCCGGTGAAGACGTTAAAGTCGAAGGCGTGGAATATAAGATCGTCGAAATGACCTCCGTCCGCGCAATTGTGATGTAAGAATAACTATCAATTAAGAAAAATAACTCTATTTATTATGGCTAAGCAACTATTACACGGCGATGACGCAAGGCAGAAACTCCTTGATGGAATCGAGAAACTGACCATGGCCGTTAAGGTCACCATGGGACCTAAAGGTCGCAACGCCCTGCTGGATAAATCCTACGGCGCTCCTACCATTACCAATGACGGTGTATCCATTGCCCGCGAAATCGAACTGGAAGACAAATTCGAGAACATGGGTGCCCAACTGGTCAAGGAAGTGGCCAACAAGACCAATGACGTGGCCGGAGACGGAACCACCACCGCCACCGTTCTGGCTCATGCCATCATCAAAGAAGGCATGCACCACCTGACCACCAACAAAGTGAACCCTATGCTTCTTAAAAAAGGCATCGAATCAGCCGTAAAGATCGTCATCGACCAGCTGGATAAGATGAAGAAGGAAGTGACCACCAAGGAAGAGATGGAACAGGTCGCCACGATTTCCGCTCAGAACGAAGAAGTCGGTGCCCTGATTGCCGAAGTCTTTGAAAAGGTCGGCGGAGACGGCGTGGTACAGGTCGAAGAAGGACAGACCATGGGTCTTTCCATCGATTTGGTGGAAGGAATGCAGTTTGATAACGGCTACATTTCGCCCTACATGATTACCGACGGCGCCCGTATGGAAGCCAGTTACGACGATGCTCACATTCTGATTACCGACAGCAAGATCCAGAGCATTCAGGAAATCCTTCCCCTGCTTGAATCTATGGCGCAGGCCGGACGAAAGAACCTGGTAATTATTGCCGAGGACATTGAAGGCGACGCGCTGGCTACCCTGATTGTGAATAAACTGAAAGGAACCTTCAACACGCTGGCTATTAAAGCCCCCGGCTTTGGTGACCGCCGAAAAGCTATGTTACAGGACATCGCTGTTCTGACCGGAGGCCGTGTGATCAGTTCCGAAGTCGGCCTCAAGCTGGAAACCGCCGCACTGGAAGACCTGGGAAGAGCAAGAAAAGTCGTGTCTTCTAAAGACAACACCACCATTGTGGAAGGAAAAGGTCATGCCGACGCCATTCAGAGCCGTGTCACTCAGATCAAGCATGAAATCGAGAAGTCCACGTCTGATTTTGATAAGGAAAAACTCGCTGAACGTTTGGCTAAACTGACCGGAGGTGTCGCCGTCATCAAAGTCGGTGCCGCGACCGAGGTGGAACTGAAAGAAAAGAAGCACCGCATCGAAGACGCCCTTTCTGCCACCCGTGCCGCCATGGAAGAAGGCATTGTAATAGGAGGAGGTGCCGCCCTGCTTCAGGCCAGCAACCACATTGACCCAAAGAAATTCAAATCTGCTGAAGAACAACTGGGTGCCGAGATCGTCAAAAGCGCTCTCAGCTATCCCCTCAATCAGATAGCTGAAAACGCCGGTGTGGATGGTGCCGTGATTCAGGCTGAACTGCAAAAAGCCTGGGGTTCACACAAGAATTTTGGTTACGATGCCACCACAGACATCAAGGCAAAGCCTGCTGACCAACTAGTGGACATGTTCAAGGCCGGAATAATTGACCCCAAAAAGGTCACCCGCTCTGCCCTGACGAACGCCGCCAGCGTTGCCGCCATGTTCCTGACGACAGAAACCGCAGTAACCGAGATCCCTAAGAAAGAATCCGAAATGCCGATGGGCATGGGTGGAGGTATGCCGGGGATGGGCGGGATGGGGATGATGTAGGAAGTGAAGAATGTATAGGTTATAATACGAAATGTGTAGGTTTTTATGAAAAATGTGTAGGTTTTTGACATTTATTGATGTATACTATACTCTGAAAGATGTATAGGTTTTTATGAAAAATGTGTAGGTTGTAATAATAAACATGTCTGAAAATTATCAGGAATTAAGCATCGGAGAAGCTGCCGGCATACTGGGTGTTTCCATCGAAACTCTAAGACGCTGGGATCGTGCCGGAAAACTGCAGGCAACAAGAACCCAGGGTGGCCAGCGGCGGTATACTTTGGATGCCCTTAAGCCAATCCTCGAAAAAGACCTGTTTTGGAATGCCAAACTCTGGGCAATGGAAAAAGGCAAAGAACCATATGAAGGATTTTATTGTCCCACCCGCCCTGTATTCGAAGCCCGGAACTCGGTCATGGAGAAATTGCTTGAAAGAAGCGTAGGTGAAGTCTATTCATTAATCTCAACTTCTGCAGGAGAAATGGGTAACAATTCTTTTGATCACAATTTAGGCAAATGGCCGGATATTCCGGGTATTTATTTTAATTACAGCATTTCTGAACGAAAAATTGTGCTGGCCGACCGGGGATTGGGCATACTTAAAACTCTGCAACAAATCATTCCCGGACTAAAAGATCATAGCGAGGCGCTGAATATTGCTTTTACCGAGGTAATAACTGGCAGAGCTCCGGAGAAACGGGGTAACGGACTAAAATATGTTAAGCGTAATGTGGAAAATGGTTATTTCAGCTTAACTTTTCAGACGGGTAACGCTCAACTAATTCTGAAGTCCGGTGAAACCTTAATAATGGAAAACATCAAAACAACCGCTTCTGTCATTCGGGGCTGTATAGCACTCATAGAATTCTAACACACCGCAAAAATGCATATTCAATTAAAACAATTCGGCTCATCACTTTCTTCAAGGCAAGCGGGCAAAGACGCGTATGGCGGTTTTCAGACCATGCTGACAAAAATGAAACCGAATGAGCCAATCGAAATTGATTTTGAAGGCGTTTCATCGCTCTCACCGTCATGGGCAGACGAATTTCTGACGCCACTGGCAAATGAGTATGACAATAAGGTGATTCTATTTAACACAAAAAATCTATCTGTTGACGCGACAATTACCTTTCTGGAAGAAATAAATAAGCTGAAGTTTAACAGAAAAAGCTGATGCTGATACTCACAAAATCCGACTTCATCAAATTGCTCCAGTGCCGAAAATACTTGTGGCTGTATAAGCATCGCAGGGATTTATTGCCGGAAGACATCGACCTAAGCTTGGAGAAAGTATTTGAGGAGGGCTATGAGGTGGAGAAATACGCCTGCGAGCTGTTCCCCAAAGGCGATGGGGCGGTCTTTCAGCCTACCTTCAAAAGCCCAAAGCAAGGCATTATATGCCGATGCGACATTCTGAAGTACACCAGCCCAAAAGAAGTCGAACTTTACGAGGTCAAAAGTTCCACCGAGGTAAAAGATTACCACCTGAGCGACGTGGTGTTCCAGAAGCAGTGCCTGACGGAAAGCGGTCTGACCGTGAAAAAGGTCTGTCTGATTCTGGTGAACAATAAGTACGTGCGTCATGGCCCCATCGAGCCCAAAAAACTGCTGAAAATCGAAGACGTGACGGAAGAAGTGGAAGAACGTATGGAGGAACTGCCTGCGCGCATAGAGGAAGCCCTGAAAGTCCTCAGACTCAAAACCGAACCCGATGTGCGGATCCTGAAACAATGCTCTAAGCCCTTCGCCTGCCCGCTCATCCCCTACTGCTGGAAAAATGTCCCCACCCCGTCCATCTACGACGCGGGCCTGAATGAAAAGAAACTGAACATTCTGCTTGATAAGGGAATCCTCAATATGAAAGACGTGCCTGCCGGCATGATTACCCCTTCCAAGAGGAAGTTCTACGAGTCTGTCCTTACGGACAAACCGCAGATTGACCGGAAGGCTATTGCGAAGTGGATTGAAAAGCTAGTCTACCCGCTTTACTTCCTTGACTACGAGACTTACAGCTCGGCGATTCCCATGTGTGACGGCTACCGCCCGTACCAGCAGATGCCGTTCCAGTACTCGCTCCACGTCATCAAAAAACCCGGTCAAAAACCGCTCCACTATGAGCACCTGGAACTGAAGGCCGTGGACCCGGTACCGGCATTGGCCGCAAAACTGAGTAAACAGCTAGGCCCCAAAGGGAGCGTGATTGCCTGGAATATGGGTTTTGAAAAGGACCGGAATTCCGAAATGGCCGAGCGTCTGCCCGCTTACGCCAAATTCTTCAATGCTGTGAACAAACGGATGGTGGATCTGGCCGAGCCGGTTAAAAAGGGTGCCTACGTGCATCCGGACTTTTTGGGCAAGTGGTCCATCAAAGCCGTCCTACCGGTGATGTGCCCTGAACTGAGCTACGAAGGCCTGGTCACCGAAACCGCCACCGCGTTTGAGTACTGGCCGGAACTGATTAGCGGCAAACTACCCCCCGCCGAACGGGGAACAATGGAAAAGAAGATGCTGGCCTACTGTAAAATGGACACGTTTGGGATGGTGAGGATTTTGGGGGAGATGGAGAAGACGCTTGGGCATTAGACTGCGACACATTTCAAAATGCACAGCTATCGCCCAAATTCTGGCTAAACCAACTCCAAATATATAAAAACTTATTGCTAAGAAACAATAAATAGTTGACGCTGTCCACTTAGCACTCTAAAATACACAGTGCTAAAACTCTTTACAATGACAGCATCCTCAAAATTAAATAAATGTCAAGGAAATTTTCTACTTAATTAATATAAGCATAATATATTTTGTGCCCGTTAAATATAAATTATGTATTTGCGGCATGCTAGAATAGTGACAACGCTCACAAACTTCACCCAGAAAGCACCATGGACCGAATGACCAAGCAGCAACGGAGTCACTGCATGTCCCAGGTTAAGGGCAAAAATACCCAGCTCGAGATAAACTTCCGCCAGTATATTTGGTCAAAGGGCTTGCGGGGCTACCGGCTCCATGCCAGCCTGCCAGGCAAACCGGATATATACTTCGGACCTCAAAAGGTGGCCGTATTCATTGACGGCTGCTTTTGGCACCAATGCCCCGAATGCTACAAGGCACCCAAAACCAACAAGAAGTTCTGGAATTCCAAAATCAGAAGCAACGTTGAACGGGATCTGGACAATGATATCAAGTTGAAGGATTTGGGGATTGAACCATTGCGCTTTTGGGAACACGAAATAAAATGTAATATAGGTTCGTGTTTCAAACGACTAAAAAAACTTCTTGACCAGTGAACAAATGTTCACTAAACTGATTCCAGTTCGATAAAAAAATAAATCATGTACAAATTCATTGATCTATTCGCAGGCATCGGCGGCTTCCATCTGGCATTCCACAGACTGGGTGCCGAATGCGTTTTTGCTTGTGAATGGGACAAACATGCCAGAAAGACCTATGAGCGCAACTTCAAAAAAATGTCACCCGAACTGTTCAGGAAAAAGAAGTTCTATGGTGACATCAATTCGATTAAGGACATAGATACTGAGATATCCGATTTTCAAATTTTGACAGCCGGTTTTCCTTGTCAGCCATTCAGTCAGGCGGGTTTTAAAAAGGGATTCGCAGATACCAGGGGTACACTATTCTTCAACATTGCTGAAATACTTAGGATTAAGAAACCTGAAGCATTCTTTCTCGAAAATGTCAGGGGCCTCCTTAATCACAACAATGGTGAAACATTCGCCACAATTAAAAAAGTCATTGAGGAAGATCTTGGTTATTCATTCCACTGGCAGATTGTGAGAGCTTCCGATTTCGGCTTACCCCAATTACGGCCCCGACTGTTTATGGTTGGTTTCAAAGACAAGAAGATCGATTTCGAATTTCCGACACCGATTAAGACGAAAATGACGATGTCCGATGTCTGGGGTGGTGATTGCAGCAGAACGATCGGCTTCACCCTACGCTGTGGCGGTCGCGGTTCCCGCATCAACGATAGACGGAACTGGGATGCCTATCTTGTTGACGGCAAAGTAAAGCGTCTTTCGCCTGATGAAGGCAAGAAAATGCAGGGTTTTCCCGACAATTTTGTTTTTCCGGTAAGTAATGTGGAAGCAATGAAACAGCTGGGTAATAGTGTCGCAGTCAATGCAATTCAGGCTGTCGGCGCCGAAATAATCAAAATTCTTGATACATCCTTTAACCCTACCGTTCAATTCAACGCGCACACTTCAAACATCAGCAAAATGGCAGTACATGCCAGAAAGCTAACACCTACACCACTTCATTAATAATTTTATGGGGCTTTTACACGACATTGGTATCGTATCAGGCAAAGATACTCAAGCTGCGAAAATATTTGAGGAGCTTTTTCCAAACTTCTTGGAGCTGCCATACAAAGTGCCCTCAGAATACATTTCCAAATGTTGGGACACTTATGTTGAGTATGACAAGAAAAAGAATCTGGCAGGTAATTCCAATGGCGAGATATTTGAATATCTTCTCGCCACTCTCTTCATCAAAGAAGGATTATTGCCCCTATTTCTACAGGCCAATGTCGCATTTGTTCCGAATGTTAGTTTTGATCTGATGCTCTACACATTGGAAAAGGGACCTATTTGTTTAAGCGCAAAAACAAGCCTTAGGGAAAGATATAAACAAGCGGATTTGGAAGCAATGGCCCTCAAAAATGTTCATCGTAAAAGTATTTCGTATTTGATTACGCTGGATAAGAAAGAAGCGGCAAATCTCAAAGCCAAAATTGAAAAAGGCGATACGCTGGGATTGGATAAAGTAATTATCGCAACGGAAACCGAATTTGATCAAATGATCGTTGAGCTGGTAGGCTACACAATAACCGAACCACCTCAAGTAGAAGTTATAGAGGCAAACAAAAAGATAACGGAGGAAAAAATCAAGAATCTCAATTTGCAAACTCCCCCATCTAATATAAAATAATCACGTTTTCTTTTATCAAGAGTGCAGTGAGAGCCTTGACTCTATGACCTGCCGGCAATTCGCCGCAGCGAATGCCCTTTTCAAGATTAGATAAAATGAATATGAATGAAGCAGAATTGAAGGCGCTCTCACAGGAGCATATCAGGCATGCCGACAAGTGGTACCGTATGTGCGCGGGGCTTTCTTCGGATTTGCAGCGTTATGAAGACGGGATACTCTATCTGGAGATCCATAATACCGAAAGGCAGCTGCCCTCCGATTACGCCACAGCCTTAAAAATGGCCCGAAGCTGGATAAACGGCAATAAGGAACTGAGTGACGCCAAAGGCTTTGTCGCTGTCTTTTATAAGACCAAATCCACGGGTTTTATGATAGGCGCCGGCGAAGCAGACCACAGCAAACTGGAGTCCATCTGCCAGGAACTCCGGGAATCCCAAACGAAAGAGCCTGTATTAACCGCTATTCATGCCGGCTTATTTACCGAGGAATAATTAACTAACTTTATTATAAAGAGTAAAATTAAGCCATATGGACGACGAAGAAATCCTACAATTAGTGGCCGATGGCGAATTAGAACCCGAAGATATCGAGGCTTTTAAGGCATTGAGCGACGAGCTGCAGGAATTGGTTACAGAGGGCGAATTAGACATGGATGATCTAGGTGATGTCAATGGATAATGCTTGACGGGTGAACAAATGTTTACTAAGATAAAAACACAATAACAAATATGTATTACCGAAGAAAAATTTTATTGGCATTACTACAGGAATTTGGTGGTCGCCTGAACGGCACCGATTTCCAAAAATACCTGTTTTTGCTAACAAGGGAGCAGGTAAGCCCGGCCTTTGATTTTGTGCCTTATAAATTCGGCGGTTTTTCCTTTCAATCCTATGCAGACAAAAGAACAATGACTGGCTATGGCATGATTAAAAATATGGACAACTGGTCGATTAGTGATAAAACAGACTATATTTCTCAGCTAACTCAGGATGATCAAGTATCTGTTATGAAAGTCAAACGGGAATGCGGATCGCTCAATGGCAAGAGTCTGGTAAGGTATGTTTACTTAAAATATCCCTATTACGCCATTAAAAGTGAAATCGCTGTTGATTGCCTCAGTAAGGATGAACTGGCTGAAGTTAATAAGCATAAACCAACGCAGAATGGATATGCCTTCTTTACCATTGGCTATGAAGGAAAGACATTTGATTATTACTTAAACCAACTCGTCGAAAATAATATCCGTGTTTTATGTGATGTACGTAAGAATCCGATTAGCATGAAATATGGGTTTTCCAGGAATCAGCTCGAAGATGCTTGTAAAAAACTAGGTATTGGCTACATCCATTTCCCGGAACTTGGGATTGAATCCGCCAAAAGAAAGAACCTGGCAGACAAAACGGACTACGAAAAATTATTTAAGGAATATGAAAAAAAGACCTTACCTGCAAATAAGGTGAGCCTTGAAATACTTTATCAGGTATTCCTAAAAGATAAGCGAATTGCCATCACTTGTTTTGAGGCCGACCATAACTTTTGCCATCGTCATAAAATAGTGAAACAAATAAAAAAACAACCGAATTGGGCATTCCAAATTGAGCACTTATGAAAACACGATTATTGATCCTTGTAAAAACCTACCCCACTCTTTCCACCAAATACGACGAACTGGTCTGTACCGCCGGCATGAAAGAAGACAGTACCTGGATACGGATTTATCCTATACCCTTCCGCAAGCTCTACTTTGATAAAAAGTACGCGAAATACCAGTGGATTGAATGTGAATTGGAAAGGAATAAATCCGATTTCCGACCCGAAACTTATCGCCCCAACCTAGATACGCTTAAACCTTGCGAAAAAATCGAAACAGACAAAAGCGGAAGGTGGCGCGACAGACGGAAACTCGTACTTAAGAATGTACATCAGAACATGCCACAGCTTATTGCTGATGCGAGGAATAAAAGCAAATACACTTCATTAGCTGTTTTTAAACCAAAAAAAATTATTGAGTTTATTACTGAGCCTGTAGAAAGAGAATGGGATATGCAGAAACTCAAGAAAATTGAGCAAAACTCGGAACAACTGAATCTGTTTAAAGAAAAGGATAACCCATTTAAGCTGGTCAACAAACTGCCATTTAAATTCTCATACGTTTTTGAGGATATTAATGGCACCAAAAGCAAACTAATGATTGAAGATTGGGAGATAGGCGCACTGTACTGGAAAGAACTAGGGCGATATGAAGGCGATGAGGATAGGGCTTGTGAAAGTGTAAGAAAGAAATATTTTGAAAATTTCGCAAAAACTAAAGATACGCACTTTTTTCTCGGAACGACCCGTGAACATCACTTGGTTGGCAAAAACCCCTTTATTATCATTGGTGTATTTTATCCGAAAGCCGATGATCAGTTGGAACTCTTTTAAACTTCAGTTGTCAAAACACTCAACGCTACATAAACTGAACTTAGCAGCCAAAAGGAATTATGAAACTATCTAAACAACAATTATTCGATCTATGGGGTGTTGACGGACCATACTCGGAGGCAAATATTAAAATTCAAACCCGAATTCTTGATGACAGTGTTTCGCGGGTCATGGTTGAAGTCGAAGCCAATATCAATCCATTGACTTTCAGGATCGTAAAGGCGGCTAAAAAGGCGTTTACCGACGACGAACATCTTCAACAACTATTGGATCACGCAAAATACATGGGTAAGAATCAGGGTTATGTTGTAAGTTCCTTTTCTAAAGAGTATACAGATGAAGACGTGATGAATGAGGCAAAAATACACCTGAAATACACTGAAAAAACTATCCTGAAGATGCACAAATACGCAATGGATTTACTGGGCATAGGATAGAATTAACTAGTTTCATATTATGCCACACAAAAAGACACCCATACTGCCCGACATCAAATTAAAATATAGTGAACGAAGGCGAACACCGGCATTCACCGGCATTACTTGCGCTGCCTGCAGACGGAAAAACGTCAAAATCGGCTCAGCCATTGACGCGTATACGGCTAATCCGAAATTTGTCTGTGAGGAATGCACCATTTTTCACTATCAGATTGATAATGGCATTTCATCGCTTAAGGCGGCCGCGTCCAGAAGACGGAGAATATTTGATGTGCCGTATCTTTTTAACGAAATGTTCACAGATCGGTATATGGCGCAATTTGGTCATTCTTCATTGGATGACCTGGAAGACAGCAACCTGAGTGACATCCTGGAAGCCTCGGGGGACTTGTATAATTATCTCTACACTAAAGAAGACAAAATGCGGCTTGAGAAAATCGAAGATCAGAAAGAAATCGAGTGGGAGTTCAGTCAGGTTCTGAGCAATCTGGATTTATCCAGGATATTTCCACACAAAAAAGTGCGATAATATTACTAATAGCTTAGGATCAGCAAACATTAACAAAACAATCATGAAAAAACAACTTTTAGGACTCACCGCCCTCCTAATCTTCTTCCCCTATCTGAACACCAGGGCAGCAGAGCCAAATATCAGCTACTATCAAATCAGATATCAGATCGCCTGTCGGGATTTTGACACGACTGATGCCAGATGCTTTTGGAATAAGGTGGAATTTGTCCACGCCAAAGAAGTACTCGGTAGAAGTGATGTCAAAGATTATCTGACCAATGCTGAACTGGAACGAATCACCAAAAAGATTGGATTCTTGGAGTCGCGATACCAAACCTTCTGTAAAGAAGCCGAAGAACCTTCCTATTTCTGTCCGGCACTCGGTAAGCTAGTTGAAAAGGGCCAGCATTTCGTAGACAACGAACAAGTTTATGCAGAAGAAGAATTACATGAAGCTGCACCAAGTGCCTATGAATGTAGTTCGAATACCTACAACTGTTCTGACTTTTCTACCCAATCAGAAGCGCAAGCTGCACATGATTACTGCTGGGCAGAAGTCGGCAGTGACATTCATTCCATTGATGGAGATGGAAATGGAATAGCCTGTGAAAGCCTAGACTAATTAACTCGAAAGGATCTATGAGCATCAAGTTTTCTAGAGACCTAATAAAAGGCCGCATTACCGAAGTCATATTTGAGCAAATGATGAGAGAGGAAGGCAACTATACTGTCATCCCTTTTGGCTATGAGCACACAGTGCCAACTATTGCCCAGTATCAAGACTCAACAGCAAGGGATATCTTAGACAATATTGCTGACACACCTGACTTTGTTCTTATTTCAAACGATAAACGAAAAATTTATCTTGTTGAGGTGAAGTATCAAAGAAAGCTCAACATGGATTATTTGAAGAAGAAAGCTAAAAAGCTATCTGAACGCTGGAAAAAGCCATGGATATTTTTAGCAACACCTGAGAAGTTCTATTGTACACTCTGTAAAACGATACTTGAGGGTGGAATTAACGAACTCTCAGAGAAGTGGGTTAAGAAGGGGCGGCAAAAAGCCTATTTAGAATTGCTAAATGAATTTGAAAAATAACATGAACTCACAAAGTACAACTGAAACCAATGTACTACCCACCAAAAAGATTGAATACCCCCAACTGAAAAAGATTGGTGGCTTCAAGAACTTCAGTAAAAAAGTATTAGTCAAAACCGTTATAATTGTGCTCACGGCGACACTGGCCGGTTATCTGGCAGGGTATCTAATGCAACAAAACTTCAGGGAACTGACTGGCTATAAATATGACCAAACAGCAACAATCGAACTTGAGGCCAATGAAGCCGTAATGCGACCAACTAACACAAGATTCCAGAAAGATGGAAATCTCTTCATTCACATTCTCAGCGACACGATTAACATGACTACCAATGCACTCACTGTAGTAAAAAACAGTGAAATCATACAAGCAGCTAATCAGGCGTCATTAAGTATTATCCTTACAATACTAAGTCCCCTATTCTGGATACTCGATTGGGTGGCTTTCTGGCTACCATTCACCCTTGTATTCGTGGGCGCAGCATGGCTGACAAACAAGCTGATAACACTGAAAAGTCAGGTAATAAGTAATGGTCTCGATCCACAACTACTTAAAAATGTGGAGCTGCTCGAAGCTAAGGTGAAGGAATTAGTGGACCATGCGAACCAAAACCCAAAATCTTGACAACTCCCCCATTCCTATATATAATCACCATCCCTAAACAGCCTTCTAAATGAAATACTTCATTAGAAAGGTTGCCACCCCGATTATCATAGGCATCTGCCTTTTAGTTGCAGGCATCACTTTGCTAGCCCCACACCTGTCCGCCGCGGAGGGCGATGAAACCACCTATTACCTTCTCACCGACCATCTTGGCAGTGTGGATGTTGTTTTGGATGAAAGCGGTAATGTGGTGGAAAGGCGGGACTATTTACCGTACGGTTCTGCACGTGCAGAAGTGACCACCCCCGAAGCTCCCGTCACCGCCCAGGGCTTTACGGGCAAGGAGTTGGACGATGAAACGGGGCTGAATTACTACGGCGCCCGCTATTACGATTCCGCCATCTAACAAACTATTTAGCGCTAAATGCTGGCTTTTCTGATTTGGATGCCTTCAGCATTGCATTTTATAACCAGATGACCGACAGTGATCCGGCGACTGGCCCATGGTCAAGTCGCGAAACAAGGCAGTTGTATCACTTCGCCACCCCAGAGCAGCTCGGAAAACTACATAGTCAGGCAATGAATACGAGAAGCCACAAAGATATTGGCACATTTCTGCATGCATTCCAAGACAGCTATTCACATGCAGGCTATGGGCCAACAATTGGTCATGTGCTTGATGAACATAAACCCGATCAAACCTACCTGGCCGTACAAGAAGCAATGGAGATGGCAAAAAATAGCTTCTTTCACCTTCGCACCTTCAATTTAATGGAGCTTGGACTCACAAATAATGAAGCAATTGAAGCCTGCAACAATGAAAGCAATCAAATCTGGGAGAATATTTCAGGTGACGTTCATGATTATCTTGAACTTGAGCTTAAACAGATATCGGAAGTCGGCGAAAAGATAAAATACAGGGAAGACGATGCAGAAATCGGATAAGTAGTTTAAAATACAAATGAAATGAATAAGTCACTTATGAAAAAACATCGCTTTCTTATCATCCTTTCACTAATCACCCCACTCGCACTCCTTTTGGCCTTCTGGTCAGGCGGCTATGGTCATGGCGATTATCTTGCAGCCAACCTCCTTTTCCCTTTCCCCATGGCATTAGCCAGCGTAACCGGATCAATTTCAGCCCTAAGCCTGATTATTGCCGTAATTCAGTTTCCCGCCTACGGCTATTTGATAGACAAAAAGAATCCAATCGTGATTTACGGCCTGTTGGCTGCTCATGTGATCATGGCCGTCGGCGTCAACTGCTATAGCGGCAACTTCTACTAGCTTTTCTATTGACCAGTGAACATTTGTACACTATGCTAAGAAGGCATGATTGGAAAAAATTACGCCTTCATCGACAGTCAAAATCTTAACCTGGCCATTCAGCAATTTGGGCAGAAGCTGGATTTCAAGAAGTTCAGAATTTTTCTGCGGGATAAATACAAAGTAGAAAAGGCCTTCTTGTTTATGGGCTACGTCACCGGTAACGAAATGATGTATGCCTCACTCCAAAGCGCAGGCTATGTCCTGATTTTCAAGCCCACCCTCGACAAAAATGGAGTTATAAAGGGCAACTGTGATGCGGAACTCGTACTGCGATGTATGATTGAGTATGACAACTTCGATAAAGCCGTAATCGTTTCAGGTGACGGAGACTTTCATTGTCTGGTCAAATACCTGGCAGAACAAAACAAGCTGCTTAAAATCGGAATTCCCAACAAAAAGCAGTATTCCTCATTGCTCCGCAAATACACAAAATACTTCTTCTATGTGAGCGACCACCTAGGTAAACTCCACTACAGAAAACAGCAACAGAAAAAACATCTTAAAATTGTTAAAATAAAGAAGCAGGCAAAAACAAAGACAAAAAAACGGTGAGCATTCCTTTCGGCACCGACACCTCAGGTAGCTCACCATCGTGATGAGTGAAGTCTAGCAAAGCAGGAATGTAAAGTCAAATTTAAACCTATCAATAATCCATAACCCATGTCCACCTACTACACCCCCCTCCGCACCCGCAACATCTACGACCCAAACTCAAAAGAGCCCTTCAAACTCAGTCGATCCAAGATTGAGAACTATGTGAAATGTCCGCGGTGTTTCTATTTAGATCGCAGATTGGGGGTCAATCCCCACCCGGGCTTCCCTTTTACCTTAAACTCAGCGGTGGATGCCCTGTTTAAGAAGGAATTCGACAAATACCGGGCAGAGCAGAAACCTCATCCGCTCATGCAGGAATATAAAATCGATGCGGTCCCCTTTCAGCATAAAGACATTGATGAATGGCGGGAGAACTTTAAGGGTATTCAGTTCCTGCACAAACCGACCAACCTCTTAATTGCCGGAGCTGTCGATGATGTGTGGGTAAAGCCCGATGGGCAGTTGATCGTGGCCGATTACAAAGCCACCTCCAAAGCCGAAGAAATCACGGCGCTGGATAAAGATTGGCAGGATGGATACAAGAGACAGAGTGAAATCTATCAATGGCTCCTTCGGCAGAATGGATTCAAGGTAAATAAGACCGCCTACTTTGTTTATGCCAACGGCGACACCGATAAACCTGCCTTCGGCAACAAGTTAGAATTCGAAACCAGACTGATTCCCTACAAAGGGGATGACAGCTGGGTGGAACCAACCCTCAAAAAGATCAAAAAATGCCTGGATAGCAATAAAATTCCCAAGAGCGATCCCGATTGTGACTCTTGCGCCTATCGGGAGGCAGTCGCCTCAGTCATGTTCTGACGAATAAAAGAGGCAACCGCTTTAACGGTATCTTCTTTCAATTCAGGAGGGCTTTGAGCGACCCAGACCGCGAAATTATAGAATTCCTGAGTGCCGACCTTTATCCACTTTTTATTCTTCATAAGAAAAAGGAGCAGGGTCGTAACAGCAATACGCTTATTGCCATTTTGGAAGGGGTGATTCTTCACAAGCAGATAGAATAGGATGGCCGCCTTGTTCACTAATCCCCGATAAAGCGTTGTGCCACCATAAGTAATAAAAGGCGTTTCAAGACAACTCTCCAGCTTATTCTCAAACCGTGTGGAAAACGCGGGGATAGGCTCATCCCATGCCAGAAATTTCTGAGCAAGAGTATGAGCCAAGAATTCTACCTCATTGATGCTAAGTTTCTTAATCATCAATTATCTTTAAGTAATTCTAAAGTCTCACCATATTCTTTAATAACCTTGTCGACCTCCTTTTCGATCTCCCTTTTCCTTGCATCTGTCAATTCACCTTTTTTGGAATAATTGATAATTACATCACGCGAAATGATGTAATTACGTCCAACTTTAATAGCCTCTATTTCACCGGATTTAATTTTGTTAAAAAGAGTGACTCGGCTAACACCCAAAATCTCTGCAGCCTCTACAGTTGATAGGAATTCTTTCATAAGATTAACATATGTTAAATAAATATTCAAAGAATACACAATAATTTTAACATAGGTTAAAGAGAAATGTCAATATCAGACACATGATGATATGCAGGTAACTTGTTCCAAACTGGAACAGGTCCAATGATAAAGAAAACCCACATTGTCAAATATTCTGACAGGCTAATATGTATTGACAGTTATCATCGCCTTTCTGTATAATGAAGTAAACAAAATAAACCATAAAAACTAAAAAGATGACTAAAAAGCTCCATATGCTTATTAAAGACCTTCGTACAAAGCGGGATATTTCTCAGGCTGACATGGCTCATCAACTCAAGATGGCCCGGCCAACTTATATCCAGATTGAAAAGGGTGTGCGACCACCCACCGCGCCGGAAATCCAGAAAATGGCGGGGGTCTTCGGTGTTCCAGTTACCTTTTTCTTCGAGGGCGGCAGCCAGGCAACTAGCTATTCAGTTGAACTCCCAAAGTCAAAAAAGGTCGCCGACAAGAACAAACCGGATATCCGCATCAGTGTACCGCAGAAGAACCTTGATAAGTTCAGGGAAGTCCTTCTGTATGTTCTGGAAAAAGTGGGTGCCAAGCCAAATGTAGGTGAAACAGTAATTTACAAATTGTTGTACTTCATCGATTTTGATTTCTACGAGAAATTCGAGGAACAGTTGATCGGCGCCACTTATATCAAAAACAAATACGGCCCAACACCTGTGGAGTTCAAAAAGATTGTGGAGCAGATGATTAAGAATGGTGAAATAGAGGCAGTTCGAAGCAAGCATTTTCAATACGAACAAAAGAAATATCTCCCCTTAAGAAGAGCTGATTTAAAGAAGCTGAACGCGCAGGAAATAAATCACATTGACGATGTACTGGCACGCCTGAGCGACAAGAACGCCAAGGAACTCAGTGATTATTCACATAACGATACCCCCTGGATGATCCATGAAATGGGTGAATCACTTGATTATGAATTGGTTTTTTATCGCGACGAAAAACACTCTGTAAGAAACTATCCTGATGAACTTTAGAGAAACAAAAGAATTCGAAAACGATTTCAAAAAACTCAATAAAAAATTCCGAAGCCTTCCGGAGGATTTAGAACGACTCAAAAAACTGCTGACAAAAGAACCACTGGGGGTAGGAAAGCATTTTGCTGTACTCCACAACTCCCCCAGCCTAAGCATCGTAAAGGCCAGACTCGCCTGCAAATACCTGAAGAACTCAACCTCATCACTTCGCGTCATCTACGCTTATCACGAGGAAACAAAGGAGATTGAGCTGATTGAATTCATTGAGCTATACTTCAAGAGTAGTAAGGCTCGCGAGGATTTTGCACGGCTACAGGAGTATCTCAAAGCACATAAATCTTGACAACTCGCCAATTCCTATATATAATCACTCTCCCTAAACAGCCTTTGTAATGAAATCTCTCATTAGAAAGGTTGCCACCCCGATTATCATAGGTATCTGCCTTTTAGTTGCAGGCATCGCATCCTTGGCCCCCGGTCTGTCTGCCGCGGAAACAGCAACGCGGAAACAGCAACTTTGAACCTGTATCAAAGGAAAATCCAAACAATCCATCCGAAATTCTTCATCGTTTTGCCGGCATCACAAAAGAAAACGAACTGTTCTTTGTCCAAATCAAAGAAGATAAAAAGACAGGTAAAAAAAGATTTATGTCTGCTTATCCGGACAAATAAAAAGGAGCTCCGCCAAGTGTGGTATATGAACCACGGCCGAACACCTTTTCTGAAATAATGATAGCAAAACAGGTGCGCAAAGTCAAATCCAAACAATACAAATCCATGTCCAACTACTACACCATTCTCCACTAATTAAGCCCCGGACAAGTAGCTACCGAAAATCCCCGAAGCGATCGATCATGACGTCAATGGCCTGAAAGACGGCTGGCTGGTAGTCGATTTCGAGTTGACCAAGTTTCTTACCTATGCGCACTCGATCAATAATACGAAGTTGTTCGAATTTAATCTTTGAATCACACTTCAATCCATTGCTCTTAGAGCGATTAACCAGAACCTGATAGGGATAGACCTTTTCAAGTTGCTTACTCGTAAGTGGAGCTACAAGGAATACCTGTGCAATATGCCCTACCGCATTCGTCTGCAGAACCACGCAAGGTCGCTTGCCTACTTGTTCAGAGCCTTTTCGTGGCTCCAAATTTACCTGATAAATTTCAAATTGTTTGATTCGCTTCATTCTCCTGAATCAATAATTCGTAAATAATCATCAAAATCAGACATAGCCTCAGCTACATCTTTATCCGTCTGAGAGCTAAATCCTTCTATTAGATCCTTGCGAAGTTTGTACTTGCGATACATATCCAGAGCCTGATTGATAATACGTGTCTTAGTGATTTCCTTCCTTCGCGCCTCAGATGTCACAAATTGGGCGTTGGGTTCTGTAAGAACAAGTGAAGTCGTCATAATATTATGATTAGATAATATAATTATATATTATAAAAACATATTGAGCAATCAAAAATCAATCCCCACCCAACAACAAATGGAAGAGCAAATTGGTGTATACTGATTATGTGAAAATAAAATTTATTAATCTATTATCTTTTTTATATGAACGAAATGACATTATTTTTGGCTCAAATCTTTGGGCCCGTACTTGGCCTCACTGGCCTAGGAATTCTACTAAATCAGAATTTCTACGCAAAAGCCTTCAAGGACTTTAGCAAAGAAAGCTTTAGTTTAGTGTCTATCGATATGGGCATGATCGCCATTGGGGTAGTTCTTGTCACCAAACACTTCATGTGGGGTAACCTGGCAGAAGTGCTTGTTAGCTTTATTGGCCTGGGCTTTCTTGTAAAAGGAGTTTTACTGACAGTCATGCCTAAAGCTTTCGATGGCCTGGTTCAATCCTTTTACTCAAAGAACTTGATAAAGTTCGCTGGTGGCCTATGGGTTATTGGCGGAGCATATTTATCTTACGTAGGATTTCTTGCCTAAGGCATTATAAGTATAAGAACAATATGGATCCAGATCTTTCAAAAATCTTCGAAGCTAAGGAGTTCAAAAAAGGCGATATTATCCTTCAGCAGAATGACAAAGTAGATGGACTATACGTCATCAAGTCCGGAAAGGTGGATGTAGAGAGAGACGGCGAGATCATTGCCACGCTGGAAGCGGGTGATTTCTTTGGCGAAATGGGATTACTCCTGCATGAGCGGCGTTCCGCCACCATCAAAGTAACTTCAGATGAATTATCCACGTACTTTCTTTCTAAAGAAATCTATGCAGAAGTCAAAGACGAACTGGGAGAAGATGTAGTTGAAAAAGCATTGCAGAGGTACAGCGAAACTTACAAAAAATATATTTGATTATAGCCAATAAAGCATTATGTGAACATTACCCATTGACTATTTCAGAATTTACTGTATTATCAGACAAGTCCATTAGGAAAATTTTTATAGGGTTTAGACAATAAATTCCAATAAACATTGCTTAACGGAATTTATTTTTTAACCTTTTATTATTATGGAAGGTATCATTAAAAAGCTCAATGAAAAGGGCTTCGGTTTTATTACTCCGGAAGGAGAAGACAAGGACGTTTTCTTTCACAGAAACGATCTTGTCGACGCTGATTTTAACGATCTGCGCGAAGGTGACAAAGTTACCTTTGAAAAAGAGGCTTCCGACAAGGGGCCAAAAGCAGTCAAGGTTACACTCGTCTAAGCTGATAAGTTGGATATATGATTCCAATTGAATATCTTAGACAATTTCGCTTTGGTGGCTACGCTATTTTTGATCTTGTAGCGGCCTTTCTGGGAATGTATTTGCTGTCGCCCTTGCTATCCTGGCTATTTCGTAAGATCAGGCTGGATATACCAAAACATAATTGGCTGTTCTTCACTTTGCCAATAGGCATCCTTTCCCATCTGCTAGCGGGCAAAATTACTCCTATGACCAGTGATTTCATGGATATTCATAGTCACTATCTTATAAAGGTATTGATTATAGGATCATTCATTCTTGGACTAAGAGGCATAAAAATAGTCAAAGAATAACCAACATCTACAACCAGGAAATTATTATTATCCTGTAGCTGTCATCATTCCGCCTTGCTACTTTCCCGAATATGACATAAACTCCATCCTACTAACTAATAAAGTACTATGGGTCAATATAACAGATCAGACAACAGAGATAGCGGAGGCGGAAGAGGTGGTTTTGGTGGTGGCGGTGGAAGGGGTGGTTTTGGCGGTGGAGGCGGAAGAGGTGGTTTTGGTGGTGGCAGAGGTGGTTTTGGTGGTGGTGATCGGGGTCGTCCCCAGATGCACAGGGCTACCTGCGCCGACTGCGGAAATCAGTGTGAAGTGCCGTTTAAACCTACGGGCGAAAAGCCTGTTTTTTGCAGCGAATGTTTCGAAGGCAGCGGACGCGGTATGTCCAGACCAAAAAGAGAACATTCCGCCCCACGATTTGAGGATAGGCCAAAAGCCGACAATTCAGAGCTCAAAGAACAGCTGAATAAACTGGACTACAAACTCGACAAAATCTTAAAGATGCTGGCACCAATTGTTTCTCCGGAAGCAAAGGAGGTGAAAGAAGTTGCAGAAAAGCCAGCTAAGAAAGAGGCAAAAGAAGTGGTTGAGGCACCGGCCAAAAAAGCTGCCAAAAAAGCTGTGAAGAAGACGGTTAAAAAGGAGGCTAAAAAGAAGAAATAATACCTTCGCCCGTTTCATGTATAATAGAGGAGTAATTCTCTAACAAACTATGAATATGAAAGGTTTTTTTGCAAATATCGAAAAAGACACTCTCGAAAATTCAAACTTTCGTAAGGTGCTTTATTCGGCCAAACACTGCCAGCTCGTGTTGATGAGCCTGAAGCCCGGTGAAGAAATCGGCATGGAGGTGCATGAAGAAAACGACCAATTCTTCCGCTTTGAGTCGGGAGAAGGAATGTGCATAATAGACGGCAACGAATACCAGCTGAAAGACGGTGTTTCGATCATCGTGCCATCCGGCGCTCAGCACAATGTGATCAATACGTCCGAAACCGATGAGCTGAAGATGTACACCATTTATTCTCCGGCCCATCACAAAGACGGCACCATACACGCGACAAAAGAGGATGCGGAGAGCGATGACGAAGAATTCGACGGAATGACAACCGAAAGCTAACCAAAAAAATATGAACGCGATTTATAAAGCCCTTATTTTTTCGCCCAAAAATGAGCATACACTGACCGTCTTAAATCCGGGTTATCTGGTCGTGTCTAAAACAGGACTGATGGAATACGTGGGTAAAAAAGACCCCCGACGAAAGTACAAGGGGTACAAATTTTTTGATTATTCGGACCGCCTGATCTGCCCGGGCTTTGTGGACACTCACAATCACCTGCCACAGTACGCGTTCGCTGGGATCGGCGACAAGGACCTTCTGCCATGGCTTGAAAATTACACTTTCCCGCGCGAAAAGATGTTCGCGAAAAAAGAGGAAGCTCAAAAATCCGCCAAAATCTTTTTCGGCGACCTTATAAAAAACGGCACAACTACGACGCTGACTTACGCCACCATTCATAAATCCGCCACCGACATCGCTTTTCAGGCGGCAAAAAAAGCCGGCCTGCGCGCCGTGATCGGCAAGGTGATGATGGACCAGAACAGCCCAGCCTATTTGACGGAAAACACGCGGCAATCGCTGGCTGACTGCCAGGAGCTCATTGAAAAATGGCACGGACATGGCGGCAGACTGTTCTACGCTTTAACGCCCCGGTTTGCCATCACCTGTTCTTTTAAGCTGATGGAAGCCGTGGGCAAAATGGCCAGAGAAACAGGAGCTTATATTCAGACCCACCTTTCCGAGAATCTGGGGGAAATCGCCTTCACCAAAAAGCTGTTTCCAAAATACCGGAATTACACCGACGTTTACGATAAAGCAGGCCTTCTTGGGCCTAAAACCATTATGGCCCACTGCATATATTTGGGCGAAGCTGAGCAAAAAAGAATAAAGGAAACCGGCACCAAAATCTCTCACTGTCCCACTTCGAACCGGTTTTTATCCAGCGGTATTATGCCCTTCCGCCATTACCGGCAGACCGGCCTTTGCATGGGTCTTGGCACCGATGTGGCGGGCGGTTACAGCCTGTCGATGCTGAATGAGATGAAAGAAGCGATCGAAAATTCCAAACTTCTTGCGGTATTTTCGAAAGGGAAAATGGCTCCGCCCATGACTCTTCCGGAAGCTTTTTATCTGGCCACTTTAGGCGGCGCCAAAGTGCTTTCAATGGAAAAACAGACAGGCAGTTTAGAAGCAGGCAAACAGGCAGATTTTCTGGTCATCGACCACCGGAAGGCCGATCCCGCGAGACAAAAAAGCCTCTACATGAAACCGGAACAGATTCTTTCTAAACTGATTTACCGCGGAACTGCTGAAATGATCGAACAGGTTTTTGTCGGAGGGAAAAAGTTAAATTAATGTTTTTTCCACCTGACGAAGCATTTTGCATACTCATTCCGGAAAATTTTGCAGACCAAAGGAGGAGGTATGTCGTTTAGAGTACTTTTTTACGTTTAACATCAGCGGTGCCTCATAGGTACCATTACATACCCTGTGATGTAAATCAGAATTCCATACCCTCAAAAAGGTACCCCTGCCCCAGATTCATTTTCCCCGATTTTGACAAGTATGTTTGCCCAAAGTTATTCATGAGTCATCATATTCTTGTAAAAAATTCTAAAAAATGATATAATATACAGATTAATCATTAAAAAATGCTCGAAGACAACCTGAACAAAAAGAAACTGACCGAGATGATCGGCGACGCGAGATTTAACACTCCCGAAGAATTCAAAGATTTTCTGAAAGACAAAATTCAGGAGAACTTTTTAATCGATCATAAACGTACGCTGGTTAAAAAAATGCCCGAAGCCAAACGTTTTGACCTGCACATTCTGGACAACCTGACCAAACGCGAAGTCCTGATTGTCATAGGTTTAAAAACCGTCAGCGCCACTCCCCAAATCACGCCGGAAGACATTGAAGTGTTCCATAAAGACTGCCAGGCCGTACAGGCCCTTTACGGCGTACTGATGACAGAGACCGAAGTTTATTTCTATGAATACAAAAAAGAAGGACCGACGAAAATTCCTGAGATCCAGCCTCTGAATTACATCGATGCCGAATTCGAACGGAAGATGACCCCCAAGAAATACAAAGATTATCTGATCGCCCATAAATATTGGGTCATCGCGATCGTACTGATAGTCATTTTAATGATCGCCTCCAGTCTGGCCCAGGCCAAGATCTGTAAAACCAGCGGCCCGATAAAAGCCGAAGTAAAAAGCACCGGTGAAAAAGTCTATTTCCTTCCGGAAACCACCGGTTACAGCGGACGCACCACCGGCGACCAGCCCGGCGAAAGGCGCTATTGCGATGAAAAAGATGCCATCAGTGACGGCTTCAAGTTAACAAAGTAAACTTCCCCCAAAGAGGCTCTTTGCTTATAATGTCCCTGTTAATTAAGGAACATTATGACTTTTAAGATAAAAAACGCCCGCGATTTTGTGGGTAAGGAAGTTACGCTGGAAGGCTGGATGTACAATCGCCGTGGCAGCGGGAAGATTTATTTTCTTCAGCTCCGCGACGGTACCGGTTTTATGCAGGGCATTGTGACCGAAAATGAAAGTGGAAAAGAATCCATGGAACAGGCCGAAAAACTCACCATGGAAACCTCGTTGCGCGTCACCGGCCTCATCAACAAACACCCCAAACTCGAAGACGTTTTTGAAATGGTCGTCAAAAAAATCGAGCCTCTTCAGATTCCAGCTGAAGAATACCCGATAAGTAAAAAAGAACACGGCCCGGAATTCCTTCTGGACAACCGGCACCTCTGGCTGCGCTCCGGAAAACAGTGGGCCATTCAGCGGGTGCGCAATACGATTATAAACGCCACCTACGAATACTTTGCAGGCAATGATTTTATCAAAATCGATTCCCCTATTTTAACTCCCAACGCCTGTGAAGGGACAACCGAACTTTTTGAAATAAATTATTTTGATGAAGACACCGCCTACCTGAGTCAGTCCGGTCAGTTGTATTTAGAAGCCGCCATTATGTCGCATGGACGGGTGTTTGATTTCGGCCCCGTGTTCCGGGCTGAAAAAAGTAAAACCCGCCGGCACTTAACAGAGTTCTGGATGATGGACGCCGAGATGGCCTACTGCGACCACGAAATGAACATGAAGTTTCAGGAGGAACTAGTTATGCATATCCTCAAACGCGTGCTCGAAAAGAATTTAAAAGAACTGGAAATTCTGGAACGCGACATAGCACCGCTGAAAAAGATCAAAGCGCCCTTTATCCGCAAAACCCACGCTGAAGTCATAAAAGAATTACGCGAAATGGGATCAGACATTCAGCCAAATCACGACCTGGGCGCTGATGACGAAACCCTGCTGACCCAAAAATATGACCAGCCGATTTTTGTGGAAAAATATCCGGCCGAGGTGAAGGCTTTTTACATGAAGCGCGACCCGGAAAACGAAGCTGTTTGTCTGAACTGTGATCTGCTTGCGCCGGAAGGTTACGGAGAAATAATCGGCGGCTCCCAGCGTGAAGACGATCTGGAAGTCATGCTGAAAAGAATCGGGGAACACGGCCTTGATCCCAAAGTCTTCGACTGGTACCTGGATTTACGCAAGTACGGCACGGTGCCTCACAGCGGATTCGGTTACGGCCTCGAAAGGATCACCGGCTGGATCACCGGCACTCACCATATTCGCGAAACAATTCCCTTCCCAAGGCTTATCAACCGCCTACGGCCTTAAATGGCATTTCAGACAATTTCTTGACTAGTGAACATATGTTCACTATATTAAAGATGTTGCAAAAGCCAAAAAACACTTGACTTTAATAACGCGACACGTTATTATTTTAATGAACCATAAATGATACGTAGCTTTAAATGCAAAGATACCGAAAGACTTTTCAGAAGAACCGGATCATTCGAGTTACCGGGAAGCATCCAAAGAGCAGGCCTTATCAAACTCACCTACCTTAATGCTGCCATCAGTCTGAAAGACCTGTCTTTACCTCCGGGAAACAGACTGAAAAAACTTACCGGAAAACGTAAAGGGCAGTACAGCATCAGAATCAATGAGCAATGGAGAATATGCTTCGAATGGAAAGATGGCGACGCTTACAATGTTGAAATTATTGACTACCATTAATCAATATGACAAAAAAAATTAAACCAGTTCATCCGGGCGAAATCTTAATAGAGGAATTCCTCAGGCCATACGGCATAAGCCAATACAGACTGGCAAAAGATATCAGTGTACCGCCTAGGCGAATAAACGAAATTGTATTGGGCAAAAGATCCATCAGTGCCGACAGCGCACTCAGGCTCGCCAGATATTTTGGTACCTCAGCTCAACTATGGCTGAACTTACAAATTAATTATGATCTGGAACTGCAGAAAGATTTATTAAAAGACAGACTGGAAAAAGAAGTTCGCCGTTTTCAGTTTGCTGTATAAAACTATTTGATCCAGATTTCGCGCTTGCGGGGACCGTCGAACTCGCAGAAGTAAATGGCCTGCCAGCGCCCAAGCCGGATCTGCCCTTTGACTACCGGCACCTGAACGGAACTGCCGATAAGGGCGGCTTTAATATGCGCGTCGGAATTACCTTCCGCGTGCCCGTATTCAAGATTCAGGGGGACCAGATCATTCAGGCGGCGAATAATGTCTTTCTGAACCGCCGGATCATCGCTTTCGTTTATGGTGACGCCCGCCGTGGAATGCGGACAATAAACGGTCACGATGCCATCTTTGATTCCCAAATCCTCAACCGCCTTCTGGACCGGATGATCGATGTTGATCATGGCATCCCTGCCTTTGGTTTCAAGTTGATAAATGTGCATAAGACAAGCCTATTATATATGGTATGATTTGATTTAGATAATACAAATCAAAATGAACACCATCATCGCTGTTTCGCCCATCGCGATCCTGATCTGGCTGATGACGAAAAAAAGATCCATGCCGTCCCACCTGGCGCTTCCACTGGTTGCTATTTTACTTTACCTGCTTAAGATTCTGTATTTCGGTTCGGATCTGAAACTGATGAACGCCACTCTGATCGACGGTCTGCTGACTGCCTGGACGCCGATACTGGTGATATGGGGTGCCATTTTTTTATTCCGTACCATGGAAAACACGGGCGGAATGCAGGTGGTGCGGAACTGGCTCAACGGTATCACACACAACAAGGTCGCCCAGCTCATGATTATAGGCTGGGCTTTCGCGTTTTTGATCGAAGGGGCTTCGGGCTTCGGCACACCGGCCGCGCTGGCCGCCCCCCTGCTGGTGGGCCTCGGGTTTCCGGCACTAAGCGTGGCCATGCTAACCCTGATTATGAACTCGGTGCCGGTTACTTTCGGCGCTGTGGGCACGCCGGTCTGGTTCGGGCTGGGCCAGCTAGGCCTCACCGACCCCCAGCTGATCGAAATCGGAGCCAAGTCCGCCATCATACACACAGTAGCCGCCCTCGTCATTCCGATTATTGCCTTGCGTTTTGTGGTGAGTTTTAAAGAAATCAGAAAAAACCTGCTCTTCGTTTATTTGAGCATTCTGGCCTGCGTGATTCCTTACGTTTTACTGGCGCAAAGCAGTTACGACTTCCCTTCCATTGTGGGCGGCTTCATAGGACTGATCATTTCCGTCTGGATTGCCAAAATGGGTATCGGACTGGAAAAGACGAAAAAAATCAGGGCCGATAAGATTTCTTTGAGCGCTATTACCAAAGCCACTTTCCCGCTGTGGGGCACCATGCTGCTGCTTTTGATTACCCGTATTCCGGCCATCGGCTTAAAGGCATTGCTCACATCTTCCGCCCACTCGCTCAGCCTGAGCCTGCAACCGGTTGCCGACCTGCTGATCAGCTCTTCACTGGTGCTCCAGCTAAAAAATATTCTGGGTACCGGCACCAATTTTTCCCACGCCCTGCTTTATGTGCCATCCATCATTCCTTTCTTTGTTGTCAGCTTCATCGCCTTTCTGATTTACAGTAGTAAGGGCGAAGTCATCAAAAATTCCTGGTCGCAGTCCTGGCAGCGGATGAAGAAACCCATCATCGCGCTTTTGGCCGCGCTGGTTTTTGTGAAACTTTTACTGGTCGACGGAGACAAAGCCCTGACTCTGATGATCGGCCGTTCACTGGCGGATTTGACAGGCGGTTACTGGCAGTACTTTTCCGCTTATCTGGGTGGTCTCGGCTCTTTCTTCTCGGGTTCCAACACGGTTTCCAATCTGACTTTTGGCGGCATTCAGCAGGGCATCGCCACCAGTTTAAACCTGAACCTGACCACCATTTTGGCCGCTCAGTCGGTAGGCGGCGCTATGGGTAATATGGTCTGCATCAACAATATCGTCGCGGTCTGCTCGGTGCTCGGCCTGATGAACGTGGAAGGCAGGATCATCAAAAAAACCGTGATACCTATGCTTATTTACGGCATAATTGCCGGAGTGGTTTCAATTTTTCTTGTATAACCCGTCATACTTCTTTTGGGTTATATGCGAATCATATATACGATTGTATATGTAATACACCTACTATTACGCATATAACCTTTTAGAAATATATACCTGAAGGTTTAAAAGGCTATTTCTTCTTCGCGAATTTGTATAAGAAGTACCAAAAGGGCCTCAAAACCAGATCTTTCGCTTTCGGATACGCGACCACCTCGCCCCCGAACTTTTTTTTGAACCCGGTTACACCCAGCCAGGGGTGCTTTACCGCGCCTTCAGGAGCAATGCCCAGAAAGTCATAATACTTGCATCCTCGTTTTTTGGCTTCTTTAATTGCTTCCCACTGTAACAGGTAGGGCGCCATCACATTGCGGTAGTGGCTATCGGAAGCGCCGTAATAATAAATCCCCCACTCATCGAGATACACAAATATACCGCCTGCCACAACGCGGTCCTCGTAACGGGCCACCAAAAGCTGGGCATTCTGCCCCATAGCAACCAGGAGATTCTGATAATATTCTTTTTCATGAATCCCAAAATCATCGCGTTCACCGGTTTTTTTGAGCAGATGATAAAAGGTTTCGATATCCGAACTCACTTCCACTTTCACATCGTGCTTTTCGGCCACTTTAATGTTGTAACGCCCCTTTTGCTTCATCTGCGCCAGGATTTCTTCTTCGCTCACGCTCAGATCGATGACCAGGCTTGTCTGCGGATGGCGGTCAAATCCGGTATCCGGAATATTCAGTGGCAAAGATTGATATGAAGACATGCGGATAAAAACGGCTTTTTCCGCTTCAGCCGCATGCCGGATATCCTCAAGAATTTTCTGCAGGGATTCCTGATCTTCAAAAAGAGGGCCCCTTGGCACTTCAAGCCAGCAAAGATTTAGTGGCATGCTGTGTTTGACCACAATAGCCCGTGCGCCGTCATTCCCGAATCGCCAGGTTCGCCTGCCAACAGACTGCATAAAAGTATCCCAGAAGGGATGCTGCCAAAGACTCCTGTATTTGTAATCCTTCCAGTCTTTCATTAGCCGGCTTAAGACATAAGTTCTTTGGGATCCCTGCCTTCCGCCAGCGCTTTCACCACTTTGGGGTACCATTCTTTTTCAAGTGCCTGCACTTTATCTTTCAGACTTTCGGCCGTGTCACCCGGTTCCACCGCCACTTTTTTCTGCAGAATAACCTCGCCCCCGTCCACCACTTCGGTCACCTGATGAATTGTCATGCCGGTTTCGGTTTCACCGGCGTCCAGAACTGCCTGATGGACGCTTAAATTCATCCCGCCGGCAAACTTTGGAAGTAAACTCGGATGAACGTTCAGAATCCTGCCTCGATATTTTTCCACCACAGCAGGCCCCAGGATTTTCATATAACCGCCAAGCACCACCAGATCAACATCAAAGAAAGCCAGGGTGTCAGCAATGGACTGATCGTAGGTTTCCCGGCTCACAGGCTTTGGGTCAATAAAATAGACTTTTATTCCCGCAGCCCGGGCCTTGTCGGCAGCACCGCACATGGCCTTATCGGTAATCAGACAGCAGATTTCAACGCCTTCCAGCTCTCCACGATCACGGGCATCGATAAAAGATTGTAGGTTCGTTCCATTAGTGGACGACAGTATGGCAATTTTGTACGACATCATTATCAGTTTTAAAAAGTTTACTCCAGTACTATAATACTATACCAAACAATCCGAAACTTGCTAAAATCCAGTCAGCATTTTGTAATTTAAATACCATGGAAAAGAATAAGAACTCCCGTATCAGTAATATGAAGTTGATACTGGGCCTTTTACTCATATTAATTGTTACCGGCCTGCTTGTTAGCCAGATGAAAAAAGGGGGCGGAATTCTGCCTGCGCCCGAAAGCATCACCTTTGAAGGCCATCAGAAGGTCAGTGAAACATCATCACTTCGCATGACTTTTCCCGAAAAGATGGACACCGAAAGTCTGAAAGAAAATATGGACGCGCCCATTGCCGGAGAAGCGACATGGGAAGGTAACACCATGGTCTTCGAACCCGCCGAAGACTTGGAAAAAGGTGAAACACTGACTTTCGCAGTCAATCGTCAGGCAAAGTTTGCCAGCGGGAAGCCGCTTAATAAAGATGTGGAATACCGCTTCACCGTCGCCGGTCCGCCGATTCTTTCTTCAAACTATCCGTCAGCGGACGCTACCGGCATCGATACCGATTCCAAGATTCATTTGGTCTTTGACCGTCCTATCATCCCTCTTTCGGCCGTGCAGGGCAGTGGAGCCAAAAAATACCCCGACATCTGGCCTGTCACCATCACGCCTGCCATAAACGGAGAATGGCGCTGGCTGGGAACCACAACAGTGGAATTAACACCCGGCAGTAAACTGACACCCGCCACCACTTATACGGTGAGTGTGCCCAAAGGCATCACCACCATAAACGGCGACAAAACGCTTGAGGATTTTTCATGGAACTTTGAAACCGTGCGGCCTCAGGTCATCGGCACCGACCCCTACGACTATTACTCTTTTAACGGCCCCGGAGCCGAAATAACTCTGAGTTTCAATCAGGAAATGGAACTGGAAAAAGCCATCAATAACATCAGAATCAGTCAGATAACAGAAGACAAACCCATCGAGCTCTCATTTGATTTAAAGTACGGCTACGACGAGGTGGACGAGAAAAAACAGGAGAACCGCAATAAACTGATGGTGGTTCCCGTTAACCCACTCAGCCTGAACAGCGCTTATCAGGTCACGGTGAGCAAAGACATTAAAGGGGCCAAAGGTGATCTGGGAAGTATGGCGGATTTTGTGCTGAACTTTTCCACCGTGGGTGACCTTAAAATAAACAAATTCGAAAACGCCTACGAACGGCTTTTTATGGAATTCAGTAATCCTGTCGACAACGAAACGCTGAAAGGCAATATCACTCTTGAGCCGGCACCGGAAGGCTGGGATGAAGTGGAGCTTAAAACCAGTGAATGGTCTGACAATCGCGAACTGTATATTTACACCAACCTGAAGCCCGGCACAGCTTACAAACTCACTCTGAACAATCAAGTCAAAGACTCATTCGGTCAGGGGCTTATTGAACCATATACTCAGGAATTCACCACTGATGCCCTTGATCCGAATCTGGAAATCCTGAGCAAGGGTGAGTTCGGAATTTTCGAAAAAGACCGGACACCTATTTACCCTTTTGAAGCGGTCAACATAAGCCGTATTGATTTGGAAGTAGCCAGAGTCCCCTTCGAAAAATTCATCCAGATTCGTCAAAACGAAAAAGACAACTGGCGCTTTACCCCCAATTTACAAAACTACATCGGCTACCGGAAATTCAGCCTCAAAACCGCCAACCAGCTGGATGTGAGTGAAATAATAAATTTTGATATCGAGAAAGAAAAGGGCAGTAAACTGATTCCCGGCATTTACGCCATGCGCGTTCAGGCACCTGAGTATGTTTCCACTTACGAAAACAATCAGCCCATAATCACCTACCAATATTTCAGCCTGACCAACAACGCCATTACCCTAAAATATTCAGGCAACAAGGCTTTGGTATGGCTGGTCAGCATGCAGACAGGGGCGCCGGTCGCCGAGGCCGATATTGTCTTTTACAACCTGAAAGGCAATAAAGTTTTAACGGGTAAAACGGATAGTGAAGGCTTTTTTGAAACCGAAATCGACCTGAAACAATTTCAGAGCAACAACAATGAATGGAGTCCAGAGTTCTGGGTCACCGCCACCAAAGACGGAGACTTTACCTTTTTGGGCAGTAACTGGAATAACGGCCTGGAACCATGGAACTTTAGCCTGCGTGATTCGTTCCGCGGCCCGGAACAGGGTGATTACGAAATGGACGCCTACCTTTATACCGAACGTCAGGCCTACCGCCCCGGAGATACAGTTTATTTTAAAGGTCTCACCCGCGTCCGCAACAAAAACGGCATCATCAGCGTTCCCAAAAACTTTGACGCGAAAGTTTCGATTTATGACGCGAGCTACAACGAAATCTACAATAAGACCCTTAGCCTGAATGAATACGGAAGTTTTTCCGGCGAGTTACCGCTGGATGCCGAAGCCTCTTTGGGGCGATATGAAATGTCCATCACCCTGCTTCCGGAGGACAAAGTTGAAAACAATTACCGTAACCACTCTTTTTACGTACTGGAATACCGAAAACCTGAATACAAGGTCGAAGTCAGTCCCGAAAAAGAAGATTACTTTTCGGGCGATACGGTAAGTTTTGAGATCAACGGAGATTATTATTTCGGCGCCCCCATGAGTGACGCGGATGTCAGCTGGAATGCAGTTATGAGTGATTACTGGTTCAACCGCTACACCGATGGCTGGTATTCGTTTGCCCTGGAAGACAGCTGGTGCTGGTGGGATTGCGCGGCCGAAACTGAAAGCGTCACCGAGGGTGAAGGAAAGCTGGACAAAAACGGTGATCTTAAAATCAGCTTCCCTGTCAGTCTGGATGACAAGGGTACCAGTCAGATGGTCACCGTATATGCCGACATTACTGATCCAAATAACCAGGTAGTCAGCAATAATCAAACCGTTCCAATTCACAAAGCCGACCTGTATGTGGGCGTTCAGATGGCTGACTATGTGGTCAGCCCCGGTGATAAAGCGGGAGTTAATGTTGTCACCGTCAACCCGGATGGCAGTACCAGAGCCTCGGAAAAAGTCATCCTCAGTTTATATTCCCGCGAATGGAATACGATTAAAAAGAAAAATGTCGACGGCTACTTTTATTATGAAAACGAGCCCAAGGACACCTTCATCAGGAACACCACAGTTACCACCGGTAAAGACGGCAAAGCCACTGCGGAAATACTCATCAATAGCGGAGGTTCTTATCGGATTGTCGCCGAAGCTAAAGATTCGGGGGGAAGGTCGGCAAAGGCAGGCACCTCGCTTTATGCTTTTTCGAGCATTTATATCAACTGGCCTCATTCCAACAACGACCGCCTTGATGTGATTGCCGACAAACCGGAATACAAAGTGGGTGACACCGCTAAGCTACTGATAAAATCTCCTTACCAGGGCAAAGGCGTAAAGGCTTTGATAACGCTTGAAAGAGAGAACGTTATCAGCCGCCAGGTTATCGACGTGGAAAGCAACGCCCAGCCTATCGAAATTCCGATTACGGCCGACCTGATTCCGAACGCCTACGTGTCCGCCGTGATTGTTAAAGCCCGTGATGGAGAAACCTTTGACGAAGAAGGCAAAGACACCGGCATGCCGGCCTTCAAAATAGGTTATGCCAAACTGCTTGTGGAAACAAAGCAGAAAGAACTCACTCTGAAAGTAGAAACGGATAAACAGAAATACGGCCCCGGCGAAACAGTGAACGTTAGTATAAAGTCCACCGACTTTGCCGGAAGTCCGGTTCAGGCCGAAGTATCGCTGGGTGTGGTGGATCTTAGCGTTCAGGCTCTTCTGGGCTTCCGGTTACCTGACCTGATTCGTAATTTTTATGAAGAAAGGGGGCTGGGCGTCCAGACCTCCCAGATGCTCACTTACCTGGTCGAAGCCTTCAAGCCCGGTTCCAAGGGGGGCGGCGGAGGTGATGCAGAATCCAGAGCCCGAAGCGACTTTAAAGACACCGCCTACTGGAATCCGAATGTGCTGACAGATGAAAACGGTAATGCGACACTGTCTTTTCCTCTTCCGGACAACCTGACCACATGGCAGTTACTGGCCATTGGAAGCACTAAAGATAACCAATACGGCGCCGTCGTGCACGAGATCATAGAAACCAAAAGAACCATTGTCCGTCCGCTTCGCCCGCGTTTTGCGGTGGAAGGCGACATGATTGACGTGGGTGCAACAGTTCACAATTTTACGGACAAAACTCAGAACTTCACCATTACTTTGGATGGTGAAGGTTTTGTGACCACGGAAGGATCTGAAAAAAGACTCACCATAAAATCCGATGGAATGGAGAAAGTTATTTTTCCGGTTACCATTAGCCCGGTCACACAGGTTAGTTTTCATTTTAAAGCCGAGGGCAAAGACGCTGTGGACGAAATCACCGAAAGCATTCCGGTTTATGAATTCGGAACGCCTCAGTCCGTCGCCACTTCGGGGGTGACCGAAGAAAAAGTGACGGAACAGATTTATGTACCTTCTTCCAAAGAAGCCAGACGCGGAACCATTACCGCTGCCATTGCTCCCACGTTGGCCACTTACCTGCCAAAAGGTCTTGAGTATCTGGCCCGATTCCCCTACGGATGCGCAGAACAAACAGTTTCCGGCTTTCTGCCCAACATCGCCCTGAAGACCCTGCAGAATTTTAATGCCTTCAAGATTGTGGACGATGCAACACTCGAAAAGAACGTGATCGGAGGACTGGAAAAACTTTATAACTTCCAGCGCGGTGATGGCGGCTTTGGTTACTGGACTGGTAGTGCAGAAAGCTACCCCTACCTGACGGCCTACATTGTTTACGCTTTGAATATGACCAAAAACGCCGGTTACGCGGTCGATTCCAACGTAATCTTTCAGGCCAACGACTATCTGAAAAACGTGCTCAGAAATCAGGACATGGAAAATAAAATCGACCTGACTACCCGCGCCTACATTCTGTACGTTCTTTCCGAGAACAAACAGGCTGACCTGAGCATGCTGAATAACCTTTATGACAAACGAAACGAACTTCCGATTTTCGCCCGCGCTTATCTGGCCATGGCCTATGGTAAAAGTAACGCGAAAGGAAAGACGATACTGCAAGAGATTATCGACCGGGTGAAAATCGATGCCCGGGGCGCTCATTTTGAAGAAGAAAACGAAGGCTACTGGCGCTTCTCGATGAATACCAATAACCGCACCACCGCGCTGGTCCTTCAGGCCATGGTGCGCCTGATGCCGGATCATGATATGGTTCCGAAACTGGTCCGCAATATGCTGGATGTACGTGAAGCGGGACACTGGGATACCACGCAATCAACCGTGGCCAGCTTGTTTGCGCTAACGGAGTTTTTAAAGGACACCGGTGAACTGAATGCCGATTATTCCGCCAGCGTAAAAGTGGATGATGAAGAAGTGCTGGCTCATGACTTTAATGCCGAAAACATTCTGACCAAAGAAGAAGTCGTCAAAGCCTTCGAAGATTTAGACCGGGAATCTTATGTTGATCTGACCCTGAGCAAAATTGGCGAAGGCAGACTCTACTACGACATCAGCATGGATTACTTTTTGACCCTGGATCACCTTGAAAGTACGGATCAGGGAATCGGCATCACCCGCAAGATTACCCCGTTGGATGAAATGGAAAAGGGTTACCACGTACAGGGAACCTACAAAACTAAGCTGACCATCACCGTTCCGGAGGACCGTCAGTTTGTCGCTGTTTCAAGCCCGCTTCCTGCCGGCTTTGAACCGATTGATTTCACGCTTCAGACTTCTCAGCAACACTTGCAGGATGAAGTGAATCAGGGTGATAGCAATCAGGGCGATTACTGGTGGTGGAATCCCATTTGGTACTTCAATCACACTGAATTCCGTGATGATGAAGTCTTTTTGTTCGCCGACTATCTGCCTGCCGGTGTATATGAATACGAGTATCTGACCCGTGCCACTACGGCCGGAAACTTCCGCGAGCGTCCGGCCCGCGCCTGGGAGATGTACTACCCCGAAACTTTTGGCCAGACGGATGGCGACTGGTTTGAGATAAAAGAATAGGCGTGAAAAAACTTTCGAAAAAATGGCTTCTGCTTCTGTTGGTTCCTGTTGCCGTCCTTGGCCTGTATCTGCTCTGGCCACTGCCCCATGCCCTGCAGACCGGAACTGAAAACCGGTCTGTCCGGATTCTGGACCGGACCGGAAAACTGCTTTACGAAAAAAGGCAGAACGACTTCGGTTCCCGGAACTTTCTGGAATTCGAAAAAATCCCAAAAAATATTATCGACGCGGTCATCGCAATTGAAGACAAAAATTTTTACAGCCATTTTGGCATCAATCCCAAAAGCATCATCAGAGCCGCCTGGCAAAATTATAGCGCCAAAAAAATTGTTTCCGGAGGGAGCACCATCACGCAGCAACTGGTCAGAAGCCGCCTGAAACCGGAAAAAAGAAATTACCTTTATAAAGCCAAAGAAGCCCTGCTGGCCATCAAACTGGAAACCAGGCTGAGCAAAGAAGAAATACTGGAAGCCTATTTGAACAACGTTTACTTTGGCCATCAGGCTTACGGAATTCAGGCCGCTTCACAAACCTTTTTCGAAAAAAATGTGGCTGAACTCTCCCGGGCGGAAAGCGCCTTTTTGGTGGGACTGATTCAGTCACCCTCAAATTACGACCCCTACCGGAATTTTGAAAAAGCCAAAGAAAGACAGGAACGGGTCATCGATGCCTTTCCGATTTCGGAAGATGAAAAAGAAGAGCTAAAAAACGAGCCGCTCAGACTTGGTTCGGGAAAAATTGATATCAGAGCGCCTCATTTTGTTATGTGGATCATTGATAAATATGGAGATATCAATGACACCGAAATCCGAACCACCTTAGACCTGGACCTGCAGATGGAAATTGAGCGGATTGCGGAAAGACAGCTGAAAAATCTGGAAGATAAGAATGTGAGCTCGGCCGCCGTGGTGGTACTGGACGCCAAAAACGGAGATCTTTTGACCATGGTGGGAAGTGCTGATTATTTTGACAGCGGGCACGACGGTGCGGTAAACGTTGCCCTTGCCAGCCGCCAACCCGGCTCGGCGCTGAAGCCTTTTACCTACGCCCTGGCTTTAAAAAACGGTGCCACAACGGCCACCACGATTGCCGACATCGAAACACAGTTTTTCACGCAGGACGGAAACCCATACATTCCCCGAAACTACGATTACGGATATCATGGCCTGGTACGTTACCGCGAAGCTCTGGCTAATTCCTATAACATTCCCGCGGTCAAAGTGCTTGAGAAAGTCGGGGTCGAAAACCTGCTTCACTTTTTACAAAAAGCCGGTCTGACCACCCTGACAAGGACCCCCGACCACTACGGGCTGGCCCTGACTCTGGGCGACGGGGAAGTGAAGCTTTTGGAACTCACGCAGGCTTACGGCATGCTGGCCCGCGGCGGAAAAACCCTGCCGGTCAGAACTCTGCTGGATGAAAAAACCGACGACGGCAAACGCCTGCTGGATGAAAAAATCGCCTGGCTGATCACGGATATTTTAGATGACGATATTGCCCGCCTGCCCGAATTCGGCGAAGGCGGCCCCTTAGAATTCGATTTTCCGGTGGCCGCCAAAACCGGCACCACCCGTAACTCGCGGGACAACATTACAATTGGTTTCACGCCGGAACGCGTGATGGGTGTGTGGGTAGGAAACGCCGACAACAGCCCCATGCGCGGAACCTCCGGTATCACCGGCGCCGGCCCCATTTTTCACGAAACTATGCTCGCCGCCATGAGAAATTTGCCCAAAGCTTCATTCAAAAAACCTGATGGGATCATCGAAAAAGAAATCTGCACGCTTTCGGGAAAACTCATAACCGACTACTGCCCCCATAAGATGAAAGAATGGTTTATACAGGGTACGGAACCAAAAAGTTACGACGATCTTTACACTCCGGTTGCGATCGATACCCGCAACAGCCTTCTGGCCGGTGAAAACTGCCCAAAAGAATTCACGGAAGAAAAAATCTTCGTCATATTCCCGCCAGAACTTAAGACCTGGGCCCGCGAAAACGGCTGGCCTTCACCTCCCGCCGAATTTTCTCCGCTGTGCCTGCCAGGCAAAGAAAAAACGGGAAGCTGGCTTACCATCGAAAAACCGAATCAGAGCGAAACCTTTTTATTGGACCCTTTGATTCCTGACGAAAACGAAAAAATCATTCTCTCTGCCAGCGCCAGCGATGACATTGAAGAAATTGACTGGTACATCGATGATCAAAAAATCGGCACTGCCACCCGCCCTTCCTTCCGCATGGAATGGCAACCGAAAAAAGGCCTTCACGAAATTATCGCCAAAGGAGTAACGGCAGAAAAAAAGATTTCAATTGAAATAGTGGAAATAAACTAACTCCTATTTTGCGTAAAAATCGTGCGATGGAAAACGAGAATCATCTGATCCCTGCCCCTCATAGTGAAACTCCCCATAATCAATAAACTCAAGTTTATCAGCAAGCTCCTCCAAATCAGCAATTGTTATTTCCTCCACATTACGCTCCAAAATAACCGAAACAAAATCGGCGCCACTGCCAAAATCTTCAAAATTTCTTACCATAAACCAAACCGGTCCTTTCTCCAGAATATCCGCTTTCTCAAAAATAGAATGACAATCAAGAAGCCTCAGAGCTGCTTCACGTTTTTCGGCATCAAATCTCAAATCAGACACTCTGAATCGGCCAGGATGAATATCAAAATACTGTATCTCAGGAATTTCGCCACCCGCATATTCAGGTAACTTTAGCCGTACCGCCATTCGATCAAGCAACTCACGACTAAGTTCCAGGTCAGATTCATCTAAAACAGCAGCCGCAAAAGCCTTTATTTTTCCATACGGCGGAAACTGAAGTTTTTCAATATCAGCCAGATGCATAACTCGTATTGTTTTACGATCATAAATTCCACAGGCAAAAAACAGTTTCTTGAATTGATGCAAGCGAGTCGCGGAAATCTGAGGCAAATTCAATTTTTCAGCCAGTTCATATAAATCGGACGAACTAACACTATACATAACTTTGCCCAGAACCGCGCCGGCAAAAGCATAACCTTTACCAAAAGGCTTAAATTCAGTTTCATAAAATTTAATTGGACCCATGCGCATCAAACCGGATCTGTCCCAAATCCCACAATGACGCAGAGAATTCCTATAGTCGGCAAGTGAAATTTTAGGATAATTTAACGCGTCAGCCACTTTATGTAAATCATCTTCACAAAAATAAGGAATAGAATAACCAAAAAGGGCGCTATAAAACGCACGGCCTTTTCCAAAAGGCGGAAAGTCATGATCTTTTTTGTTAAAAGCAGACACACCCAGGGCAAGAAGACCAATTCTGTCTTTAACCCCATACGACAAAAGCGCTTGTCTGAATTTGTCCAACCTTTCTCCTACCACAAAAGGTAGTTCAAGCACATTAGCGATATCCCGAAGAGTATCTTTTTTTGTACGCAAAGCTTTTTGCCCTAAAACAGCACTGGCAAATGCGTCACCCTGACCATAAGGGGGGAATTCCATCTTTCTGAAATTGTTTATTCTAAGAGCAACCAGACTACCCCGATCATGAATTCCATGAGCCGCCAAAGCTTCAATAAAAGTTGGTGGAGATTCAATCAATTTCAACTTACTCCTGCTGTCATTTACAACTTCAGTTTCATCTGAAATCTCAGGCATCAGGTCTTCCTCGTTCAAAATGAGGGCAACTTTTTCCATAATAAAACAAACTAAATTTTGCGAAGGAAACAATTTACAACAAAAAAGCTCAAAAGTCAATAATCTAAACGCGCAGAAAAATCAACTAATCTTCTCGTTATATAGGCCTCTGTATAAGCATTCCCCTGGACTTATAAAATAATCCTCCGCGCTTGCTGGCTTATTGGTGTAAGACACTTTCGCGTCCCGGATTAAGACAAAAGGCACACTGGCATCCGTTTCACCCATTTCCAGATTCGCCGCGCTGGCCAGATTGTCCGACACGGCCACCTGAGTATAAACCATCTTCCTGCCATACAAGTCTTTCGCGCCACGATCATCCCGCACTCCCATTATTCCCGCCCAGCCGATGGCAATACCCGAAGTCCCCATGCGCAGGGGCTGGCAATGGGAGTCGCTGATTACGATACCGAATTGACCCAAACCAAATTCGTCCATCAGCTCCTTTCGAATATTCTCCGCCGATCCAAAAGGGTCATCCGGCCACAAAACCGCCTGCCCCTCAGGCACATTACTGCGATCAATGCCGGCATTCGGAATCAGCACCTTGTTTTTCATAGTCAGTACCATGTCACCTTCTTCCAGCACCCTGTCCGCCTCAGATCGGATAAGTTCACGAAAGACTTCATCGGAAGCTACAGACCTTAAACGCCCCTGACTGTAAGCCAGAACTTTGGAAGCGATCACAAGAATATCTCCCGACCTAAGCTTTAAGTTTGCGCGCTCGAGCGCTTGAACTACGGCGGATACCAGCTCGCTTCCGGATTGGAGCCGCTGGCTTTTTAGGGGCAGAACTTCCATAAGTTTGCAGAATTAAAATCGCGCCAATAACGAACCAGAAGATCATGGAGAGATCATTCTTCCAGAAAGGCGTGTCAAAAAGTCCGTGAATGACAATACCCCACAGCGCGATCACCGGATAAGTCAGGCGGACATGGGCGAGGATCAGAAAAGCCAGTAAGGCCAGTAACCCCGGAATCCCTGCATTCAGCCAGAAGGCCAGAAAAATATTATGAGGATGAGGAATATTCCACTCCATCGGCGCCTTGCCTAAAATATCCGGTCCTTTGGTTTGATAGTAGCCCTGAAAAAGCCCCGGCCCAACGCCAGTAAGCGGGTAATCGCTGATGAGTCCCGAGGCTACCTCATATATTTCCAGCCGCACAGTGCTGGAGGACCTGTTTTCAAAGTCCATAAACTGCTGAAACTTGGGGGAATTCCATTGGCTAATCATAATGGCCAAAAGCAGGATTACCAGTCCGGCTAATCCCGCCACCAGCTTTTTCATGCCAAACTTATACCTGACCAGCAGAACCAGAATATACAGTCCCAAAGCGCCAAAAACCCCGATTATAGCCGCGTATGATTGTGTCAGAAAAAGAGCGTGTGCCATCACCGTCACTGAAACCAGGCTATAAAACTCTTCGCGCCTGCGCAAAAAATTTTCCTGAAGCAGATAGTAAACCCCCAAAAGAAGCGGAGGCCCCAGATAAAGTGAAAGATAATTGGCCGACTCAAAGAAGCCGGAAAGCCTGAAATCATAGGTAAAGCCGGCGTCAACAATGCCCCAGACATAGGCTAGGAGAGCAACCAAAGCACCCGAATAAATAAAATTCAGAAGCAGTTTTTTCAGTTTGTCACCGCTGTCAACCACCTGCGTAAAAACAAAAAAGAAGAGCATCGGCGCCACCACCCACCCCTTCCAGACCCCCAGGGCCGCCTGTTGACTGTCCATCAGAACCCCGCTTGGAAGGGCAATGTAATGCGGGGCCGTGATTACGCCCAGCGTCGCCCCCAAAAAAAGAACAAAAGCTGAAAGGTAATACCATCGGGCCGGCCTTTCCCATCGGATCTTCCGGGTTTTCAGCAAAACGGCCAGCAAAAAGACCGCAAAAAACAGATAACAAAAACTCTCCAGAACCGTAAAAGGAATGCCATAAACACTGAAACGGACCAGATAAAGCGGAAAAACAAAAGGCGACGCATACGCCAAAAGCAAAAGGAGCTTCTCCCATGATTTTATGCTGGAGCTCTTCATTTATTCCCTTTCAGAAATATGACGCGTTTTGTTCTTGTAATACTCAATGGGTCCTTTAATTTTTTCAAGAACATCGTCGATGGCCGTTTCAAGCGAATTACTGCGGCTCTCGGCACGCAGTGTGTCTTGCGGTACAAACAAAGTCAAAATACAGATATAAGCATCTTCCTTTTTCCGGGACTCTTCATGCGCCAGATCCACACGTATTTCCGTGGACTCATCTCCTATGCGGTCCGCGAATCTTGTCAGCTTTGCAAATTTACCGCGGATAACCTTTTCCCGTTCCGCGCTAAGATAAACGTCACGAGTAAGAATCTTAATTTCCATAAGTGTTTTGATTTAAGTTCAGGCTTATTATACTGAATTTTATTTTAATGGGAAATGCTTGAAAAATAAGGGGTAAAAGTGCTAAATTAATGTATGTAACTTAAAATAAAAGAAAAATGTCATTCAAAATACTTGCGGATACTTTTTCAGTCGCCCGTGACTCAAGTCATTTTGTTCAGCTAAAAACACTCAAAAGCCCCCGCACCGAAGATCAGCTCTGGGTGGCCTTTAAGATTGAGGGAGACACCAAATTCGCCCGCTCTACCATGCAGGACATGATCGACACATTGGATGAGGTCTTTTTTGACCATTTGGATGTGGACGTTTATGAACGCTTTGAACACGCCCTGAAAGAGGTAAATCTGACCTACAAGACTCTCAAAGAAAAAAGAGGGCCCAAGTCTGTCGGCAGTGTCAGCGCTATTATCGCAGTCTTCTCGGGCGACGAACTTCATTTGACCCAAAGTCTGGATGCCGAAGCTTATCTGATCCGCAAAGGCAAACTATCTCTTATCAGTGAAGGCCTGTCCGGAAAATCGGAGGACCTTTTTGTTAATATCGCCAGCGGCGAGCTTCTGCCGGAGGACAAAATACTCTTTTCGACTTCCAGACTTTTAAGACTTGCCACCCATGCACAGCTGGCGCAAATGTGCTCCGAAGGGGTTACCGAAGCCCTGGACGCTATTCGTGAACTCGTACTTTCCGACAATGAATTGAGCATAGGAGTCACCTGTATCAGTACAAAACTGCCCCACCGCGCGGGAGTCACCGCCAGCAAGAGCGGAAGAAGCGGAAAATTGCTTGCTTTAATCGGAAAGTACTGGGAAAAGGCTATCGGTTTTATTCAAAGCAAAACCAAGATCGGAGGCCGAAAACTTCCGATAGAAAAAAACAACATACTGATTGCTATCGGAGCCGTAATTCTTATTCTGATTCTTAGCGTCAGCTTTCTTTTGAACAGCCGCCATGACTCTCAGCTCCGGGATGAATACAAGCTTCGGATTGAAGCAATGAATCAGGATCTTCATGTCGCCAACACCAAGGGCTACGCTAACGATAAAGAAACGGCAAACGCCATTTTGACCAAAGTAGAAAAAGACGCCAGAACCATTCTGGACAGCAAATATTTCAGATCCGAAGCCCTGGCATTGCTTGATAAAGTGCAGGCAACCAGGGACAGCATTAATAACACCAAACGTCTGAGCAATATCAAGCCCTATGTGGACCTTTCCGGCAAACGCGAAAGCGTGGAAGCCCTGGGTTTTGTGGATCTGGACGACAACTTCTTTGTTTATGAATACAACGCCCTCTATGAAGTGATTCTTGACCAGGTTCTTGACCCCCGTACCATCGATCAGACGGAAGTGGTCGTGGACGGAACCGCCATGGAAGACCAGGGAGTGATTGCCATGATGACCAAAACAGGCAGGATTATTGAATACTACGACGGCCAGTTCCAGTTTGTTGGAACGGACGACGAAACCTGGAAGTCGGGGGTGGACATGACCGCTTACGGACGCAACCTATACATTCTTAATCCAACCGATAACCAGATTTACAAATACAGTCGTGCCAGATCCAAATACAGTAACGCCACCGCCTACAATCTGGATGCCGATCTGAGCGACACCATTTCGATGGCTGTCGACGGTAATATTTACATACTGCGCAAAGGAGGCGATATCATTAAAATATTCAAAGGCGAACAGCAGAATTTCCAGATCGACGATATGGCCGCCAGCATTTCGGAAGCCACTCAG
>JAHJFD010000067.1 GCA_018825145.1 Patescibacteria group bacterium | reverse complement strand
CGCAATCGGCGCCTGGTTTCTTCCTGCTCGGTTGTGGTGGCTTTTCTCCACGGTTCCTCACGCGGCTCTCTCTACACCGTGCGTCAGGCCGTTTCCCGCGGCGTTCCGGTGGTGGTTTATCTCTGCGGTGGCGGTGCCAGCCTGCCGCCTGAGTTAGCTTGCAAGTGTTCAATTCATCAAGTAAAGGGGGTGATTTAATGTGGTTGCTACTGTATTTTCGCCATGCCTCAGTTGCGGTAATCGTCTTCCTGGCATTCAGTGCGGTCCTCGCCAGCGTTCTCGCTGCCCTAAATTTCTAGAGTATATCCGCATCCTCCATCGTTGCCACGCTCGTAATCTTCTTATGTCAGAGCTAAAGGCTCTCGTCACTAAGTAAATCCAAAAGTCTGCTTTCACTATCGTGAAGCAGGCTTTTTTTGGTCGCGATGAATATAATGAAAGAGAGTTTTTTAATTAAGAGAGTATACTGCGTTTGTCATAGCTTTTTGACTTTTGTCTCCGCGCTGAGATAAATCATTGCTCCAGCGCAATCTTAAGCTTTTGATTTGTAGTATCGGAGTATGAAATATAAAGTTTGTTGTTGCTGTCAACAGTGATAAAACTTGTCTGTCCTACATCCCCCGTCGAATCAACAACATATGTTTCCCAGGTGCCGTTGCGATTGGTGGCTAGTTTCAACCTTTTACTCGCTTGGTCATAATAACTAATGTTCTCTTTATCGTTGTGGTCGATAACCAGTGAAATATCTATCCAAACCGTTGCCGTATTATCCAGGGTTGATATTTCCCATGTACCATTGCGATTGGTGGCATATTTGAGCGCATTACTCGTAAAATCTAAATAGGCAATGTGTGCGTTGCCACTGCTGTCTGTGGAAATCGATGGAGTGTCGCCGACATGATACCCGTTGTCAACCAACTCAATCTGCCATGTTCCTGTATTATTGGTAGCGTATTTTAGATCCCAGTTGGTGCCATCCTTATAACTAATATACGCGTGATCGTTTTCATCCAAAGCAATAGAACTGTATTCCCCTACGTCAGCGGTACTGTCGACAATGGTCGTTGCCCAGATGCCGGACTGGTTGGTGGCGTATTTCAGTGCATCGTGAACAGTGTCGTAATAGACAATATGTGACTTATCATTGCTGTCGAGCACACAGTGTATTTTCGTGCCTGCACTAATGTCCGACTCGATCTCCTCCGTTTCCCATGAACCCGAAAGATTGTCAGCGTACCAGGCCTCGACCGAATCAAAAACTGTTTTGCGCCCACAGTAAGCAATATAGAGATTGTTGCTGCTGTCAGTGACGATAACAGCATCATAGGCGTTTGCGCAAATCAGTTGGCTTTCCCATGTGCCATTTTTGTTGCTCACGAAGTGCAGATTGCTGTTTGTGTAAGCGATATTTATCTTATTGTCATTGTCGACAGAGAGAGAAGTGCTCAGGATCGGTGTGAGAGAACTGTCTAGTTCAACAAAATTGAATTCAGGGATCCAGGTGGTCGTCGTCGTAGTAGTTATCGTGACTGTTGTTCCGGCACAGCCGAGTAGCACCACTATTGCTGCGAGTGAAAGCGTAGCAAGCATCCATTTCATGCTTAAATTCTACTTCCTGCCGTTGGGAAAAACAAGAGGAAAAGATAAATATGTTGTTGCCTTATCTGCTAATTTGCTTTCTCACTGTTTTGTTCTTAAGGCTTGCCGCCGATAGAGGGGAGGCAGGTTAGCCTGTTTCCCCTTTTTTGGTCGCCAATCGTATTGTTGCACAGTTTCCACTACACTTGTCGAAATTCACTACACCTCCAATAATATATTAAGCTCGAATCCCTATTAAATCCTTTGGCAGAAAAGTTGCTTTATATAGACTAGAGACCATGGGCCATGAGGTCAGAGTGGCGGCCGGTCTATTGTCTATGGTCTGTTGTCTATGGTCTAACGTCTCCTAGAGGAGTAGAATTATTTTGCATAACAAAAATATAAAAGGAGGCAATTTCGGGATTTTAAGCAAAAATTTTCGATAAATATATATGGAAAGGAATAAGACTATGAAAAAGAAATTTACGGTTATTTTGGTGTGCATAGTTCTAATTAGTTTGAGTTCAATTGTTTTTGCTATGGGGGAAAAGCCATCCTATGATGGTCCTGATCCGATTCCGGAAGATTATAAAACTTATGTAAGCAAAGCTGGTTTTTCAGTATCTTATCCAGCGGATTGGTATCTGCGAGAAGAAAAGGGAGGTAGAAGTAAAAGCAGCTGGTTTGCATTTACTCTCGCGAACAAGGATCCCTTGTATTATATTCCTCCTGGTGAAGATAGTATTGAAGTTTCTTTTCAAACTAACCGTGATTTAACCAATTCACCGTCTGATATTAATAAAAAGCTGGAATATTTTGCCAGAAAACATGGGATGCGATCAATAGAAAACATAAGAATATTTAAGAAAGAAGATGTTGTGTTTTGTCTGGCTTATGGAATGCCAAGAGGGTATTCGGTTAAATATCATGTTCTTTTATTCTATTTGCCAAAGTCAAAAATAATTGCTTCTGCGATTATTCATTGTACTGGAAAATATTCTATTAAGGAATTGTTAAGGATTTTATCAGTGAAAATAGATAGGTGATTTATTTGTTAAATAGGCGTTTTTATTTATTGGCGATAATTATATTACTGATTGCGAGTAGTACCTCGTATGCGGAATACTCTGTGGAAAGACAGTATCCTGTAAGTATTTATAGGGGTATAAACGCAAACTTTGGTCAATTTAGAAGTCGAGATGGGGACTATAAAGCTCATGATGGTATTGATTATAGAGCAGGCATAGGAACTCCTGTCTATTCTGTGGAGCGTGGCACAGCTCACCCACACCCCGCAGATGATTCACTTTGGGGTAGATATGTAATTGTTGAGCACGATGCGGGATTTAAAACCCGATATGCTCATCTTGATAGTATTAGTGTTATGGATGGGCAAGTGGTAACTACCTCAACTACCTTAGGGGTTTCGGGGGCAACTGATGGCGGAGCTGATGGATACAGCCCCCACCTTCACTTTGGTTTAGGCGCCCCTGACGTTTCAACAACAAATACAATAAATCCCATTCTTGAAGGACTAAAACAACCCTTATATGGAGATCTAAACATAATTAACGATGAAAGGTTTGGCCATAAAATAAACTTATTAGGAACCGGGAAAGATGGTACTTTTGCGGGAGAAAATGTTCCCCTGCAAGTGGTTAAGCCTGGGGAAGCGGTACGGGCAATAATTAAAGCGTACCATCGTTCTAATGATCAGGATTCGAATCCTTATAAAGTTGTCTTTGAAGTTGAAAATCTTACGGATCATTCATGGTCATTGACCCCTAAAGAAATAGTATTTGATAATATGGCAAACATCATGGCGAAGTTTGAGCATGACGAAGATGGGTATTATTGTTTTTCCAATCCATTTGTTACATATTTTGATTTGGTAGAAGACTACGCTGATTACTATTTCGTAAAGTTTTACCCAATCACCGGTATTTATAAAATAACTGCAAAAATATATTCCTGCTACCGGGATGATTTTGGTTTTCATCTTTCGGAACCGGAAGTTGTAGAAAGAACAATTGTAGTTGGTTTAGTTGGAGTTGATTTCGATGCTTTTGGTTATTCCTATGCCTGGCTTCCGGATGATATTGCAAACCAGGGAGTTATGTTAGCTAGAGCCAAACCGGATGGGATAGTAGCTGCGGAAGTAGGCGAAGGCCCCGAAATATTTTATGCTTTTGCAAACAACAGAATTATTACTTCAAATATAACTGGTGTTAGTGACAATTTTCAACACAAGGCTCTTATTGAATCACGTACACAAAACAAATGTAACTGGATAGTTCGTATCTATGATTCTTTTGGAAATGAAGTTGATCGAATTGAAGTTGATAATGAAGATTGGTTAAGGGTGGAGTGGGGTAGTTCTGCTCCTGCTGGTGAATATACATTTGATGTCACTGCGCAGGAAATCGATACAAGTCTTGTTACTACTTATACATCGTACGATACTATTATAATTGACAATAGCCCGCCGATTATTTCAAGTACATTAATAAATAGTACGATTTCAAGTCCAGATCAAATCGTAAAAGTGAATATTCGCCCATCCGAAGATTTATACTCTTTGATTGTTAATGTGGTGAATAATAGAGATTATTCGTTGGTGCAAGAAAGAATATATTCAAATCCTTCTATACTGAAGGATCAAAACGAAGAGATATCATGGGAAGAGGCATATTTCTATAATGAAGGTAATTATAACCTGGAATTTGTTGCTACCGATTTGGCCGGTAATATTTTAAAAAGTTATTCTTCTCCGATATTAGTTGATAAAGATGGTGATGTGGATCCACCGGTTGAGAGTTTGCCTGGAACCGACACCACTACCCCCGATAATCTTCCCCTGGTTTCCGATGTAGCTTTTGACTCTTCGGGAAATATGTTTGTTCTGTATGCGAAGGATAGTAAATTAATAAAGTACGATTCGGAGAGTAACCAAATAAAAGAAGTAACCAGCTACGGTGGTACAGATTTCGACGGTCCGCTGGGACTGGCAGTTAGTTCTTCAGGAGACAGGGTGTATGTGGCGGATACGTATAATAACCGGGTAGTAGTTTTTGACGGTAATCTTGCTCCAGTTAAAGAAATAAAAGGACTAAATGTATATAAAGAATTCCATTCCTTGCAGGGTTATTATTACTTCTGGGCGCCGACCCCAATTTACGAAGAGCCGATGGAAATAAATAGTTTATTTACCGATGAAAATTATAAGTTGCCGGTAGATGTAATAGTTGCAGGGGATTTGTTGTATGTCATAGATTCCAGCAAGCATCGATTGTTGAAATATAACTTAAGCGGTGATCCAGAAAGATTTGAGAAGGAACTGTATTTCCGGCACGATAGTATTGGCTGGCCGACCGGCAATGGAAAGAATTACGTGTATGTGAGATCAAACACGTTAAACGATAAGCTGGAAATATCAAGTGCCAATCCTCACCATGCAAGAGGGTTCTGGCATTTAGTCACGGATGAAAATTATGGTTCTGCTGATGGTCAATTTACTTTTCCGCAATCGGTTGTGGTGGATGCATCTGGAAATATTTTCGTATTAGACACTGGCAACAACCGCATCCAAAAATTTTCTCCTGACGGAGCGTTTGTTTCTAAATTTGGCGAAGGAATTCTGTCTTCCCCTCAAGGAATAGACGTCGATTCTTCTGGAAATATCTGGGTAGCGGATACTGGCAATAATAGAATAGTGGAATTTAATCCTTCTGGTAGTCAAATTGCTGAATATAAATCCGACGAATATGAAATCAATCCGCACAAGATAGTTGCTAGAGGAGAGAATATATACATCGCCGATGCTAACTTTGAAGAACCATTAGTTTGGAATATTGCCGGGGAAATATCAGATGTTAAGTTATCGGATAGCTGGTTTTCGCCAAACGGGGACGGTGGGGGTGACTCAATAAGTATTTCATATAAACTATCTCATCCAGCGAATGTATCGATTCAGATTTTAAATAGTGAAAGCAGTATTGATGCCCGCGCAATAAGTACTGATGGGGTAACCGTTGTGAACGAAGTTTCAAGAAATGCAGGAAAAAATGAAGAAATTTGGAATGGGAAGATGATAATGGGAGAAGATCTAAGAGGAGATGGAGGCAGTGATTCGGAAGATCAGGAAACTGTTGTGGATGGAAACTACACTTTAAAAATTATTGCTTCTTTTGGTGATTACAAAAAAACCGAAACTTTTGATATTCATGTTGATACGGTAAAACCGGGGGTAGCATTAAACCGTGATCCTCCGGGTTTTTCTCCTAATGGCGATGGGACTGGTGATTTGCTGGTAATCGATTACTCCGTTTCCGATAATGTTTCTCCTACTGCCGAAGTAACTATTTCCTTCCTGAAAGATGACGAAATTTTGGGCGTTATCTTTGAAGAAGAAAAATCTTTGTCAGTTGACGAAACCTTAACCTGGGATGGGAAAGTTGGGTCCTGGTATGCAGAGGCTGATGGAATTTTGGAACTCAAGGCTACCGATTTAGCGGGTAATACTGCGGTTGCCACCGCTGAGCTTATTGTTGACGGCAACCCTCCTTCTGCCTTTTCAATTTTATCTCCTTCGCCCGAAGCAATGCTTTTCTCCGGCCGCGATCTAACTATCGAATGGGAAAGACCGGAAGACACAAATTTGAGCAGTTTTAACGTATACATATCTACTGATTCCAGCGATATTATCGGTACTGCAATTACGCAATCTTCAACGTTAAGTGCGGATACAACTTCCTGGGAAGTGCCGGTATTGCTTTCGGGTAATTATTATTTTGTCTATGTAGAAGCTGCGGATAGGGTGGACAACCGCAGGGG
>JAHJFD010000031.1 GCA_018825145.1 Patescibacteria group bacterium | reverse complement strand
GCCAATCCGGTGAAGAACTGGCCATCAGTTTTGTGCTCAATTTAATCCGAATCGTCAGGAATGTCGTCGGAGGCGTCGCGCTTATTATGGGGGTTTTATATGGCGTAAGGCTGGTTATTTCAAGGGGGCAGGAAGATGTTATTACCAAACAGAAAACAAACTTTCTTTACGCCCTTCTTGGCTTCATAATCCTGATTGTTTCTGAAAATATCGCTCAAATTTTTAATCCGGAAAGAGCCACCACAGCCCAGCTGATCGACTTTAACGCCGCCCGCGATCAGCTACGCGATATTGTCAGTTACATGAAGTGGCTTCTTGGTTCAATCGCCGTACTAATGTCAACCGTAAGCGCCGTCCGGCTGGTTACCGCTCAGGGCGAAGAAGAAGAGGTAACCACACAAAAAAGAAATCTGACCTGGAGCTTTATGGGCCTTCTTCTGGTCCTGCTGGCCAGCAACATCGTGAATGCTATTTATGTGGTCAGGGGACCCGATGAAACGGCCGCCGCCGCCCCGCAAGCCGCAATCGGTGAATTTACAGGTATTATTCGGCTGCTACTTGTTTTACTGGGACCTATGGCCATCGTTTTTACTATTTACGCGGGCTATATGTACCTGACGGCACTGGACAACGAGGAAAGGGCCAACAAGGCAAAACGAATGATCATTGAAGGCGTGGTTGCTATTGTGATGATTTTTGGCGCCTACGCACTGGTCAATACCCTGACTTCGGCTGAATTAGGAATGCTTAGCACCCATATGGCTTAACATGAACATTTTACGAAAAATCACCGGTTTTCTTCTGGCCATAGGCATTTTCTCACTGATCCTGACTCCGCCCGTATTCGCTCAATCCGTTCTGGACGACATCAAAGCTAAACTGGAAAGCGAGGGAATCAGTGTGATTGATTATTCAAGCCCGGAAAGCCAGTGGGGCTCTCTGTCAGGCGGATGGATCAGTTTTTTGTCCGGAGCCGGCTACTCCGGTATTGAGGACCTGGCCGCGGATCTGGAAGATGACTTTAAGAACATTACGGAAATCAAAAGAGAGCTCCGAATTTCCGAAGCGGAAAAAAGCGGTTTAACAATAGATTCAGAAATCGAAAAAAAAGATGATGAGATTACCCTTCGCAGTATTGCCCTAAAAGCGGCCGAAGATGACGCAAAAAACTCCATCAGGTCGATTATCTCCGGCGCTCCCGAAAATCTGAACAAGGAAGCAGGAATCAATCTGATCTTCCATGAAGTCGATTTTTATTTCAACTACAGCAAATGGGGAGGCCTGCCCCTCAGAATCATCGCCATACTGGAAGATGGGGGCTATTTAAGCCTTCAGGACCTTGTTGATATAGAAGGCGTGGAAAACATTGAAACCGCTTTAACCGGAACAACGGGATTGAGCGCTGATGATATCAGTCTGATTACCGACAGCGTGCAGATTTTATCAGCCACCGGAGAAAGTCAGCTCAATCAGGTCACGCGCGCAGTAGCCAACACCATAAAAAACTTAATTGCCGGCCTGGCCGTCATATGGATTATCTATGCCGGAGCAAGAATGGTCTTCGCTCAGGGCGATGAAAACACTATTACGGAACAAAAGAGGTCCATCATTTACGCCGTTATCGGCCTTGCCTCAATTCTGCTGATCGATCGCGGAATTAACTACTTATACGGTCCCGCAGGGGTAACCAGAACCACTCTGACCCCCGATCAGGGCTTCACGAACGAAGTTTACGGCATCGTCAATTTCATCGAAGCTATTATTGGCGTCATTGCCATTCTGTTCATCATCGTCAGCGGCGTTCGGACGCTTTTTGCCACCGGCGAGGAAGACGTTCTTACCAAACAGAAAAAATCCCTGCTCTGGGTGGGTGTCGGCCTTATTTTGATCGCTATCGACAAAATTATTATTCAGAATATCTTTATTATCCCTTCGCAGGAACAAAGCGATCAGATCAGAACCTCAAATATTACTTCAGTCATTAATACAATTGGGGGAGTAATTCAGTTTATTCTGGGCTTTGTTGGATTGATTGCCTTCGGCGTCCTGATCTATGGCGCAGCCACCATGATTATGAACTTCGGAAACGATGAAATGGTCGAAAAATCCAAGAAAATCATCCGGAATGCCATCATCGGAATCGTTGTGATAATAAGCGCTTACGTCATCGTTGCCACACTAGTGGTCTTCCGGTAATTTTGTTACACTGTTTGAGCTTAATTGAACTACTATGGCCGGAAGCTCATTTGGAAGCGTTTTTCGCATCACAACCTGGGGCGAGTCACACGGCCCTGCTTTGGGCGTGGTGATCGACGGCTGTCCCGCCGGTTTAAAGATTTCGGAAAAGGAAATACAAAAAGAATTGGACCGACGTAAACCAGGCCAGAGCCTAATGACCACAGCCCGCAAAGAAGAAGACCGCCTTGAAATCCTGTCTGGCATTTTTGATGGAAAAGCCACCGGCACTCCCATCAGCCTGATGATCGAAAACAAAAATCAGGCGAGTAAAGATTATGAAAAACTCGCGACCACTTACCGGCCATCCCATGCCGACTTCACCTACGACGCCAAGTACGGCTTTAGGGATTACCGCGGAGGGGGCCGGGCCAGCGCCCGCGAAACTGCCGGCCGTGTGGCCGCCGGCGCCATCGCCAAAAAAATCCTGAAAAGCAAAGCGAAAGTTGAAATTCTGGCCTACGTGAAGCAGGTCCACGAAATTCGGACCAGCATCAAACCAGAAACTGTCACCCTCACACAAATCGAAAAAAATCCCGTACGCTGCCCCGACCAGTCCGCCGCCAAAAAAATGGCCGTCCTGATCGAAAAAATGAAAAAAGCCGGTGACAGCGTGGGCGGAATAATTGAATGCGTAATTAAAAACGTTCCCGCGGGTCTGGGAAGCCCGGTGTTCAATAAACTGGATGCCAGACTGGCTCAGGCCATGCTTAGTTTGCCGGCCGCCAAGGGTTTTGAGATCGGCAGCGGTTTTGAGGCCGTTCTGATGACCGGCTCACAGCACAACGACCCACTGCTGAAGAAAGGTAATAAAATCGTTACCAAAACCAATCATGCCGGAGGCGTGGTCGGCGGAATCAGTAACGGAATGGATATTGTGTTCCGCGTGGCCTTCAAGCCCACGGCCACTATATTCAAAAAGCAGCAAACAGTGACCAAAAGCGGAAAAGCTACTAAACTCCTGATGTCCGGCAGGCATGACCCCTGCGTTCTGTCCCGCGCCGTACCGATTGTGGAAGCCATGGCCGCTCTGGTGCTGGCGGATGAATACTTGATTCAGAAAACTGTTCAACTTTAGAATTTTAAATCTTTAATTTTTAATTAAGAAATATGAAATTCTTCAAAAATTTCGACTGGTCCGCTAAGTCTATCGCCAAAGTGATCGGCGTGGTGTTTCTGGGTATCATCGCCCTTGCAATAGCTGTTGCCCTGATAAGCTTTTCATTCCGGACTATCTTCGGTATCAGTCAGCAGGACTATTATGAAAAAAACGTAGGAATGGGGGGCTACGCGCCCGCCATGGACATGGCCATGGAATCCGCTTACTACGGAGGTGAAGCGCGGGTCAGCAGTGCCATCATCCCCTCTCCCGGTTACAGCACGGGCACCGACGCGGAAGCCTATGAGGTAACCACTTATTCCGGCACCATTAAAACCAGAAAACTGGACAAGACCTGCGACACAATCGCGAATCTGAAAATAAAGGACTATATCATCTTCGAGGATTCCAATAAAAACGATGACGCCTGCTATTACCGATTCAAGGTTTCCAAAGAGAACACTGAGGAAGTCGTAAAAGTGATTGAAGACCTGAAGCCGGAAATCCTTAATGTGAATATTCAGAGTATTAAGGGACAAGTGGAAGGCGTGGAAGATGAACTGGAAATTCTGAAGAAGAAACTGGCTTCCGTGGAAGAGACCCTGACCGGCGCCCAGAGCGCCTACGACGAAATCAGCAAGCTGGCTACTCAGAAGCAGGACGCCGAAACCCTGGCCAAAATCATCGACTCCAAGCTGAACCTGATAGAAAGGCTGTCCACTCAGCGTCTGCAGATCAAAGAACAAATCGACCGATACAGCGAAATGAAGTCAGACCAGCTGGACCGCCTGAACTACACTTTCTTTGATATCAACGTCTACAAAGACCTGATCTTTGACTGGAAGGAAATAAAAGACAGCTGGAAGTACGAAGCCAGGGCTATGGTAAGCAACATCAATGCTGTATTCCAGGGTATTTCCCTTAACCTGGTCACCTACCTTGTCCGCTTCGCCCAGGTAGTGCTGTACTTATTTATTTCCATCTTCCTGCTCAGGTTTGTGTGGATTGGAGTGAAAAGGATCTGGAAAGGTGAATTCAAAGGAAAGAAAAGAAAATAATCTTATATAAATGAAACACGAAGCCTCCTGCGATCATTGTGAAACCCCTTCCAGGCCTATCATGCTCGGTAAAAAGCTGAAAATAGTGGGAGGCTTTTTCATTGCCATCTTCGCCCTTTCCTACCTGCCCATCCTACAGCCGCTCAACGAAAGCCTTGTTTCTTACCTCAAAGTCATCTGGTGGGCCATTCTCCTCGGCCTTCTGATCGGCGGACTCATCGACTACTTCATTCCCGAAAACTTTATTTTTAAGTACCTCGGCCAGAGAAAAATCAGTGCCATCTTTTATGCTGTAATTGCCGGCTTTCTGATGTCAGCCTGCAGTCACGGAATTCTGGCCATTTCGATGCAGCTTTATAAAAAAGGGGCCAGCGCCCCTGCCGTCATCACCTTTCTTCTCGCTTCCCCATGGGCCAATTTGCCGGTGACGATTCTACTCTTCGGTTTCTTCGGCTGGAAAGCACTCCTCTTCATTCTGGCCGCCATGCTGATTGCAGTTATCACCGGCTTCATATATATGGGCCTTGAAAAACTAAAATGGATCGAGTCGCACGAAGTTCACAAATTCGACACCAGTTACAAATGGATGACTTTTAAAGACTTCAACCTCAAAAAAGCCGCTCGCGGAACCCTGAAAGGCGCGGTGGACCTGGCCAACATGGTGCTCTGGTGGATTATGATCGGTTTTATGCTCGCAGGCGTAATCGGCGCTTACGTACCCACCCATATTTTCACCAACTACTTCGGTCCAAGCTTCTGGGGTATGATACTGACCTTGCTCTTCGCTACCATTATCGAAGTCTGCAGTGAGGGCAGCGCACCCATCGCCTTCGAGATATTCAGCAAAGTCGGCGCCCTGGGAAATCCTTTTGTATTTTTGATGGCCGGCGTGGTTACCGACTACACCGAAATCGGACTGATCTGGAGTAATATCGGAAAGAAAACTGCCATCTGGCTGCCTATTATAACCGTTCCGCAAGTCCTGTTTCTGGGCTATTTATTCAACCTATACCTGTAAGAAAACTTGCCATTTACGGGTAAAAAAGGTACCTTTTTTGAGCAAACAGCGTGTCACCGTAGCTCAGTTGGCGTTGTCGAAAGACGACAAAATCTAAATAGGCGCTGCGCTCGGTAGAAAACCTGAACATCATTGTCATTAAGTCGTGTCACCGTAGCTCAGTTGGTTAGAGCGCAGGACTCATAAGCCTGAGGTCGGTGGTTCAATTCCACCCGGTGACACCACAATCATGAGGTCGTCCCGCCAAGGCGGGACCGGTGACACCAAAAAAAGTTGAGAAAGTTGAAAAAGTAGCACTAATTAATCTTGATTTCACACCGCCGTATGCTACAATAAGTTCACAAGTTGATCCGTCTAAGGCGGATTCCCCGACACATGTCGGGGTTATTTTTTAATAAGCTCAATAAGTTGATAAACTAATTGGCTAAAATCTTTTGTACCAATCTTTGATTTCTTATATCTGAGCCTCCTGGCATCCAGATATCTGATTTGAGCTAACAATGCGTATTGCTTAATCCCTCGCGAATCAGAGAAGGAGAAAAAATAATCACCCCTCCTCTCTTTAGTACTTAAGGGTACAACTAGCAAACCATCAACATACAATTTCTTCAGGACCAACACTGGTCTCAAGAAATCACTTCCCTTACCCTGAGTTTCAGAAGAAACATTCTGACCCAAATTGACAGACCATATTTCACCTACAGAAAAATATGGCCAGAGTTTAGATGCATCAATTCGCTTTTTACACTGATTCCAATTATCAAAACGCTTATTCCTCGACATACAAAACAAACCAAAAAACTAGGCCTTCATTATAGTAAACAAATGTTCACCAGTCAAGATATTTTCAGGCAATCAAAAACTTTTTTTAGCTTATTTAAGCCATTTTTACTGTGCTATAATGATTCCATGAAAATTCCATTATCAACAGTAATTGAAACAAAACGTTGTCGTTTGAGAGTGGTTGGCCGGACCGATTTCCCTCATGTCTGGTCAGCTACAAGGTACAAGGGCTTTAATGACGGTATGACATGGGACCCGCCTTCAAAAATGGAAGAACTTGAGGAGCCTTATCGCAGGAATATCGAGTCCTGGAAAAAAGGAACGGAATATTCTTTTGGTATCGATAACAAGGAAACTGGGGAATTTATTGGTCGGGTTGGAATCAAAAAGGAGAAGCCGTATGCCACATGGTCAATTGGCTACTGGATTCACCCGGATAAACAGCGAAATGGTTACGCGAAAGAATGCGCGGCAGCTATCGTAGCTTTTGGCTTCACAAAGCTAAATGCAAAAACGATTACATCAGCGCATGCAGTCTGGAATCATGCCAGCAAAAGAGTCATTGAAAGCCTGGGCATGAAGTTCGTACGCGAAAATTCGGAAGGATTTATAAAGAACGGTGAAGCCGTGGCTGAGTATGAATACGAAATAAACTGTAAAGACTGGGCTGCACTTAAGGAATAAAATGTAAAATCTTTTATCCATTTTTTCCGCTCAAAAACCTGAAAACAAACAGCCAATAAGTAGAAAAATACGTGTTACCAATTCGCATCAGAAATCATTTTGCCAACGGGCATAAATACCCGTCGATAAAAGACGGCCGGCTGATTTTTCACGGATAGCCAATTCGCCGGATTCAATGCTTCCCGTTTTTAGATGGTCCGCCAGTACGTTTTCAAGCATTAATGATGAAGATGAGATGGCGTACGCGTTCACCAGCACAAATAAAGGGGTATTACTGAGAATCCGCATGCACTCCTGTACTAAGCCGGGAAAGTTATAGTTAAAAATCCAGGCTTCACCTTTCGGACCGCGGCCGTACGCCGGGGGGTCTAAAATAATGGCATCGTATTTATTCTTACGCCTTATCTCACGACTGACAAATTTTAAACAGTCATCCTCAATCCATCGTATCGGAGAATCTTGCAGTCGTGATAATCGTTGATTTTCGCGGGCCCAGCCGATTGAGGGGAAAGAGGCATCGACATGGGTGACACTGGCTCCGGCAGCGGCTGCAGCCAGACTGGCACCACCGGTGTAACCGAATAGGTTTAACACCCTGACAGGCCGCTTAGCTTTCATTATCAGACTTTGCATCCAATCCCAATGCAGGGCTTGTTCCGGAAAAATGCCGGTATGTTTAAAAGGAGAGAGCCTGGCCTGAAAAGTAAGATTCTTGTAGCGTACAATCCACTGTTTGGGCATTTTTGACTTCATATCCCACCCGGCCTTCCCGGAATCATTTTTGCCATAAACAGCATCTGCGTTTTCCCAATGCCTTTCACTGAGTGCCGGCCTCCAGATGATTTGAGGATCCGGACGTGATAACACAAAATCCCCAAAGCGCTCAAGACGCCTGCTGTCTCCGGAATCCAGAAGCTCATAGTCTTCCCAGCCGTTTAAGGTTAAAACTTTCATGCACATATTGTTGCCTGTCATATGCATTCGGTCAATTCGATTTCCGCCAATGGCGACATCTATTCACAGCCGGGACTTAACCTCTTTATAGGCCTCCCGAAAGCTTTTTCCTTTATTCACAAGATCATAAACCTTATCAGTGGCATACAGGTCCTCGGTCATTGCCTTTTTAAGCACTTCCTTATTGAGCTGGAGATTATTGATCACTTCAGGAAACCTCTTCTTTTTGATAACATAAAAATGGATGCTAAATACAAGCAAATGAAAAAACTCAATCTCGCCTTTTTCCGGCGTCCCACCCTTCAAGTAACCCAGGATCTTTTGGGAAAGATTCTTAAAGTTGGCGATTGCAGCGGACGAATCAATGAAGTGGAGGCTTACATAGGCCAAAATGACCCAGCCTGCCACGCGGCTGTAGGAATGACGGAACGCAACAGGGTAATGTTCGGCCCTGCCGGACATCTGTATGTCTATTTCACCTACGGCATGTACCACTGCGTCAATATTGTGACAGAAACGGAGGGTTTTCCCGCCGCCGTTCTGATCCGCTCTATCGAGCCACTGGAAGGCAAAGGTTTAATGGAAAAAAGGCGCGGAAGAAAAGAAAATCTGTGCAACGGACCCGGCAAACTCTGTATTGCCCTCGGACTCAGCAAAGATTCCCACAACGGAAGCGAAGCAGACGTGTACGACGATGGTTTCCGGCCTGAAAAAATCCATGCCTCACCCCGCATCGGCATCAAAGTGGGACTAGACAGAAATTGGCGTTTTTATTACTGACTTTTTGGATTTGCGTAAAAAACAGGTCTGACGTATAATTTTTCTAGTCAAAAAACAAATATAAATAAATGGAGATAAACTTGAGCTGGGACCTCTTCGTAATCGTATTCTTCGCGGTCATCATCGCTTATAGTTTTATTATTGGCCGGAACCAGACGCTCAAAATCATCATTGCCAGTTATATAGCCATTCTCACAGCCGACGGCATCGGTAATTTGATCAGATATTATTTTATCGGCGAAAATGCCGCGACTACCGCAGTCAATCTGACCAATGAAGCAAACGAACTGATTGTCATCAAAATCTTTATTTTTGTTCTGACGATTGTGCTGGTTTCAACCCGCGGCAGATTTACCATGAATATGTCCCGTCCGAATTCCTCCCTGATGAATGTGATCCTGACTCTGACTTATGGCGTTCTGAGCGCCGGTCTGATTACCAGCACCATTCTGATTTACACTTCGGGATCTTCACTGGTTCAGGAAACAAATATGATTCTGAATGAAGCCATTCTGGCAATGTACCGAAATTCCGTTATGGTGCAGACGATGATCAACAATTACAATATCTGGTTCTCCCTTCCCGCCATTACATTTGTAATTTCCAGCTTTTTAGGTGAAGAAGTAGATGCATAAG
>JAHJFD010000030.1 GCA_018825145.1 Patescibacteria group bacterium | reverse complement strand
TCGTGTTCAGCGTATCCTTTAACGGTTTCAACCAGGTTGGGAATCAGGTTGTACCTTCTTTTTAACTGCACGTCGATATCGGACCAGGCTTCGTCAGCCTGGTTCCGCATTTTGATCATTCTGTTGTAAGTGACTATCACAAAGGCAATTACTAGAACAATCGCGATAGTAAGGAGCATTAATGGAGACATGGCATTTGTTTTAAAAAATAGTTGATTTCAATTTAGCAAAAAAACCCTTAACGGGGAAGTGTCCAAAATATGTCCAGAATTTAGCGAAGACTGTCGGAACTGGTTTGACGGATGCGGTCAAGCCGGATGTTTTCGACCTGTTCCTTAATGCCCTCTTCCAGTTTTACGGTAGGTTCGTAGCCCAATACTTCTTTTATCTTGGTTATGTCGGCCCACTGGCCCTGCACGTAGCCCTCTTTCACAGGGTTTTCAATGTAGGTTGCTTCCACGGGGTTTTCGAAGGCCTTTTTTAGAGCATCCATAATCTCATTCAGCGAGGTGGCGCGGCCGGTACCTATGTTGAATACGTCAGCGCCCAGTTTTTTATCGGTTTCAATGGCTAAAGTAATTCCCTGCACCACGTCGCGCACATTCGTGAAGTCGCGGGTTTGAGAGCCATCGCCATAAATCACAGGGCTTAGTCCGCGGGCCATGTCCCAGCAGAACTGACTGATCAGATTGGCATACACGCCCTTGGCTTCTTCGTTGGGGCCGTACACACTCATAAAACGGAATCCGATAATGTCCATTTCCGGATAAACCCTGTTATAACAGGCGGATGCGTGCTCATATACCTCTTTCGTCACGGCATAATGGTTCAGAGGAGTCACGTGCTGGTCTTCGGTCAGAGGCAACGGATTATTGCCGTACAGTGATGAAGTGGAAGCATAAATAACTTTTTTAGCCCCGTTTTTGCGGGCCCACTCAAGTACGTTCATAAATGATTCAATTGAGTTCATATAGCCTTTTACCAGGTCATCACCCATAAACATGGGCGCGCTGGAAGTGCCGGCCAGATGAACCACGTAATCTACCGGCTCGACCTTGTTCAGGTCTTTGGTCTTGCAGGCGTCTCCCAATATAAAAGGAATGCCGGGGGTCAGGTTTCTTTTGTCACCCAAAAACAAATTATCAAGGGCGATGATCTCGTATTTGTTTTTACTTAGGTTGCAGAAGTTGGAACCGATAAAGCCGGCGCCGCCGGTCACTAATATTTTTTTCATGTGTCAGAGCTTAGAGCGTTGCTATTTTACCCCAGTTCTTGGTAAATTGGTACCACATGATATTTGGAAAAAAAAGACCAGAACGGCTGTACTACCCCACCAAATCCAGATGGTACCGAAGACCACGCAGACGGCCCGAAGTCAGATCTTCCCGCAAGATTTTTTCGCATAACATCCGGACTCATTTTACCCGCCTGCTAAAGGACGCTCTGCTTTACGTGATTATCGGCATGGTGTTTGTAGGGCTGTTATTTTTTCTTCTGTTTTCGAGCCGTTTTTCCATCAGTAGAATAGAAATTGCCCGTGATGATCTGCATATCGATAGTTCTGCCGTCACAAATCTGCTGGCTGATTACAAGGGTAGGAGTATTTTTACTTTTTCCAAAAGCAAAGTCAGTAATCTGGTCCGGGAGGCTTATCCGGAATTCGCGCAAATTGAGGTTAAAAAATTATTTCCCAATACAATCAAAATTGAGCTTAAGACACACGAAATTGTCGCCAATATCAGGCTCTATTATGTCCTGCCAACAGTTGAAGCACAGCCTCCCGAGGGCAATAAAGAAGATCTAAAAATTGCTGAGGACATCAAGGCGGCCTTCGATTTGGAGTCCGGCACTAAAACAGAAGACAAAGAAGAACTTACGCCTATCGAACAAAAAGCGCTCCTCAACCGGATCGGCCAGGCTATTTTTGACCGCGAGGAAGATTTGCAATTGATGACCATTACCATTGATGGCCTTTCGCAACCGATTCAGGATCGCGAAGTTGTTATTCCGGAGGTTTCAATGGATTACATTTTGAATTCCATGAAGTATTTTACGAACCTCATGCAAATGAATGTGGTGTCGGTGCATTACCTGCCGATTGCCAGAGAGGTACATTTGAAAACAGAGGGCGACTTGACTTTGTGGCTCAGTACAATGAAGGATTACAAAGAACAGATTGATAAGTTTCACACCATCTACAAAGTTGCCGAACTTGATAAAGAAGATCTGGCTTACATTGACCTACGCATAAAAGAGAAGATAATCTATTGCCCGCGTAAAGCACCCTGTGATCGATAAAGCTATCGTCTTATGCTCAGAAGTCTCATCACCATTTTAATGCTTACCAGTATGTCGGCGTCCGGCGGTCAGGCGCTTTATGATTCGGCTTCCCCATTATTTTTTGACGAAACCAGTTTACTTGAATTAAAGCCAGTACCTGCGCTCAAACATGAGGCGCTCAAGCCGGACATTGAGGCAAAGGAGGCACTCATTATGGATTACGACACTGGCCTTCTTCTTTACGAAAAAAATATTCATGAGCCCATGCCCATGGCCAGTCTGACCAAGATCATGACGGCCATTCTCATCCTGGAAAATCATGATCTTTCCGAGGTGGTAACGGTTGAATCTGATTTTGCCGGCCTGGAGGGGGTGCGCGCGTGGCTAAGGCAGGGGGAAAAGCTGACAGTCGGCGATCTTCTTAAGGCGCTGCTTATCCCTTCCGCCGGGGACGCGGCAATCGCTCTGGCTGAATTTCACAGCGGTACCGTTGAAAATTTTGTGAAAGCGATGAACACAAGAGCCAAAGAACTCAATTTGATCCATACTCATTTTGTTAATCCAATCGGACTTGATAGCGAGGGACATTACTCCTCAGCTTACGACTTGGCGATTCTCACAAAATTCGCCCTGCATTTTCCGGACTTCAGAAGTATTGTCAAAATGGATAAGGCCACCATCTCCTCCGTGAATGGTAAAATATTTCATTCTTTTGAATCGACCAATTACCTGCTTAACAGTTATCTTGATATTCAGGGGGTAAAAACGGGAACGACAGATGGGGCCGGGCGGAGTTTGATCAATTTAGCGCGAAATGATCAGGGGCACGAGATAATTGCGGTCATCTTAAATAGCCCCAACCGTTTCCAGGAAAACAAAAGCATGATTGACTGGGCCTTTCGCAGTTACAGCTGGTAGTTAGGCTGCCATGGCGGATGGCGGAGGTGCGGCAGCGGCCGGTGGCGGGCTGGCAGGTCCCGCGTTGTCGTTGGCTGGAGCAGGTGCATCAGAACCGAAAATCATATCAGTCGCTCTTGTAACCCCCCTCTTTGCTACCCGGTAGCCGACAATTGGCGCTGTAATCGGAAGTTTGACTACGGTGCATGCAACTTTCAGGCTTTGATTTGCGGCGGCAAGGGCTGTTGGAACAGGCGAAACAATAGCTTTTGTCGCACTTACGCAGGCATCTTTTAAACCTCTGGCTGCCGTACAGGTGGCATTAATGGGTTGGAGAGTTAAAAGTTGAGTGCATGCTTTTAAGCTGTTGGCCGCCATTCCTACAGGCACATCAATGGCAGAACTTATTGCTTTTTTTAGTTCAGTTGTTACTGAACCGCTACCACGGCATGTTTCGTAAGCGCCACGGCAGGTATTCAGGGCCGCGGCTTTGACTGCTTCAGGACTTGGCGCGAATCCTTCAGCTGTTTCCCGGGCTGCGTTGATGGCTTGTCCTATTCTACCCATTATTTTTTTAATTTATCGTAAATTGACTGAATCTTCAGTTCATCCTGTATGCTCATCAGTGCTTCAACGTCTGTTGAGACTACTTTGTCAAAAACAGCCATATCCGCCTGAAGAGCCTCGTTAGCCTCTTGGACCAGGGAATTTAGTTCATTGATTCTATCGATATCCGTATCGGGCGTATTTTCTATCGCTGCCTCCAGCATTGTGAAGTAGCTTTCATACAGTTCCATGGTCGTCTTATACAGCACTTCCATGTCCCACAATGTTTGTTGTACAGGGTTCATATTCATCTTAATATTTTACCATATTCTACTTTTTGGGTCAATGATAGTTCCTTGCATGAACACTAAAAAAGTGGCAAAATCCCTACGATTTGAATGTATCCCCGGAACGCAGGCTTATTCTTTGTCTTTTTCACATAAATAACAACAAAGCAAACATAGAGGCTCAACTGGCCAGACATGCCAAACTGGAAACTCAGATTGCGCCAGGTAATTCCGCTTCCCCGGCCACGGCGGAAAGAAAGTCTTTTTTCGCTGGGCCTGTAAAAAAATTACAGCAGATTATGGGGGTTGGCTGCGAGCATTCCGGTATCTCCCGACTTGTCCGAAAGATGATCGCCATAAGCGCGGCTTTTTTAATTTTCAGCGCTTTCGGTCCAATGTACGACCTGACCGAAGGGTATATCGGGTACGAAGATGTAGGCTTTATTGATTTTATAGGTCAGGGGACAGACAGCATTTTGGCGGACATCATGACGGAAGATGGTTTTTTGCTGAAGCCTGCCTTAAATTCAACCGAAGGGGATCGAAGCACGGCCAATGAGATTTTTGCTTATGAAGTGGAACCGGGTGACACTCTCTCTTCTGTGGCGCAGCGTTTTGGTATCAAAAAAGAAACCATTGTAATGGAAAACGACCTGTGGAACGTGAACAGTCTGCGGACTGGGATGACTCTCAAAATCCTCCCCGTGGACGGCATTTCTCATGTGGTAAAAAAAGGCGACACGGTTGATAAAATTGCCAAAAAATATGAGGTTGAAGCGGAAGATATTATTCGACAGAATCAGCTTGAAGAAGATGCAGTTTTACTTGCCGATTCCGCGCTGATCATTCCCGGAGGTAAAAAGACTGTTGCGCCTCCTGTTGTCAATTATGGCGGAAGCGCTCCCGCAAATCCTAGCGCTTACAGCTATGTGGGCAGTGGCGGCGGGCGGCTGATTTGGCCGACTCTTGGCAGTGCAAAACTGACTCAGGGTTTTCATGCGGGGCATTACGCAATTGACATAGGCAACCGTAATAAAGGTCCGATTTTCGCGGCCGCGGCGGGTAAGGTGGTTGAAGCAAGCTATGGCTGGAATGGGGGCTACGGAAATGTAGTTATCATCGATCATGGCAATGGTATGCAGACTTTATACGCTCACAACGAAAAACTTTATGTAACCGAGGGGCAATATGTTGACCAGGGTCAGACTGTCTCTTGGATGGGCCGTTCGGGACGTGTATACGGGCCTACCGGAATTCACGTGCACTTTGAAGTCCGTATCAATGGAGTGAAATACAATCCGATGAATTTCTTTTAGGTTATGAAGCAGATATTCCGTTCAATCTGGCACCTTCCGCGAAGTCTTTTCGTGGGTTTACTTTGGCTATACCAGAAAACCCTTTCCCCTGATCACAGCTTTTGGGCGAAGGCTGTCCATACACGCGGGTTTTGTAAGTTTCATCCCACCTGCAGTGAATACACAAAACAGGTCCTGAGAAAATACGGGTTTTTCAGGGGTACGTTTAAAGGAGTTTGCCGGGTTGGCCGTTGTAATCCCTGGTCGGATGGAGGAATTGACAAGCCCTGATTAGGCGATGCATGACAATGGTATCTCACCTTTTTTCAGGGCTACACGGTCAAGTGTTGTGGGAGTGTTTTCCAGTATATCGTTAAGATCTATCCCCAATTCCAAGGCGTCGTTCATAAAAGCGGCAGCTTCGAAAAAGTCGTTTCTTCGCAAACTTTCCTCGAAGCCCCTTCGGATCATGTTTTCACGGCCTTGTTTAAGCAGATATTTTGCTTTTTCTCTCGCTGTTTCAACGTGTCTGCGCAGATCCGGCGTCATTTCGGCATGCTTATTTCGTTCCCGTTCTTCAGCGGCAATTGCCCGCGCCCAAAGAGCGGCCATGTCGTCGCTCATACCTTTATATCTGTTCTGCAGGTATGCGGTCGTGGCCTGTTCGGTGGTCTGATCTTCCGTGGGAAGCAATCTTATATTTGGCTTTGTCATTTTTTGTGTTGATTTTAATCCTCTAAACCTGTGAGGATGCTAAGAATTTGGCTGAACATTTTCGGTTGGGTTATTTTGGTTTTGGTCAGGTTGTGGTTGGGGTTGTGGTTGTGGTTGTGGCGCTTCAGGTTTTTGTTGTGGCGCAGGTGCCTGCCCCTGAATTTCAGTCATGGGTTTCGGCTTCTTTTTATGCCTCCTGTGTTTTGGTTTCGGAGCTGGTTGTCCACCTGATTCAGCCTTTTTTTCCCCGGGTTTTGTTTCGGCTTTAAAATCAAGGTACTGAATTTTCGGGGGCTCATTCTTTGGGACCTCGGATTCAGGTTTTACTTCCGCTTTTACTTCCGCCTGCGGAGCTTCCGGCGGTTTGGGCCGGGGCGTTTCAGGTTCAGGCTTTTTTTCGGCTATCTCTCTGATTTCTTCCGGATGGATGTTGAGTCTCTGGCCCTGATACTCTCTTACCTTAGTCAGAGTGTCGTTGATCAGCAGTTCAAGATTATTGCTGTCACGCCTTTTAAAACCGGCGGCCCGCACGTGGCCTCCGCCACCCATTTCCTGGCATATTTTGCCTACGTCAGCGCTGTTGGTTGTGGAGCGCATACTGACTGACACATAACCGTCGTCATTGTGTTTAAAAAGCATAATTATTTCAGCCCCCGGGGCATTGGTAAGCAGATCATCAATAATATTCTCACTTTCCTCCGAGGAAGCTCCGGATTCCTCCAGATCGTGTTTTGTAATGGTAGACCAGACAAGCCGATAGATGGGGTCGTTTTCCACTTTGGATAGCACGGTCCCCCACAATTTCAGTGTGCTGAGCTTTTTGGTCTTGTAAATATTCTTGATGATTTCCTGTTGGCGGGCGCCCATATCAAGCAATCTGGCAGCCACTTCCATGGCGCGCGGTGAAGTGTTGGCGTGCTGAAAGCTTCCGGTATCGGTTATCAGGCCGGCCAAAAGCAAAGTGGCGATATCTTCGTTAATGAATTTCTTCTGGTATTTCTTCTCCATTTCTTCCAGCAGGCCAAGCACGATTTCGGTGGTACTGGCGGCCACCACGTCCACAAGGTTTACCTTTCCAAAGTCCGTGTTGCTGGCATGGTGATCTATATTTATGACAGGAACTTTAAAGAAAAGTTCCGTATTCTGGTCATAAACCGGCCCCAAATGTTCCAGATTTCCCGTGTCAAAAGTGATGATTAAATCAAAGCTACCCGCTTCGTGATCAAAGCGCACATCTTCCGGTTTATAGTGCCCCTCTGAGGGGGTTACAACGATATTCACATTTTTTTTGTCCTCAGACAGCTTATATTTAATCTTGTTCAGCGGAGTATGGCTGATGTCCAGAGTGATCACGAAATTCCGTGAGGCAATGGAGTTCTGCACTATATGAATAGAAGGCAGAAAGCTTAGATTGTCGGGTGCCGGATCGTTTGTGGCGGCAACCACTTCTTTTCCCAGACTCTGCAGGGCCAGGTACATCGAGATCATAGCGCCCAGTCCGTCACAGTCCGCTTTCGCGTGAGTGAGAAGCAGGATGCTTTGACTCTTGTCGATGAGGTTGAGGAGTTGATCTTTAAGGCTTGGGTCCATAGTGATAGAGGAAGAATATACTATATACTAGTTCTAAGATTTGTAAAATATAACTGTGTTAATGTTTAATTATAAAACATATTAAAAAATATGTCAAGTATTTTGCGGCTCAAGAATAACTTTGGGCAAACATATCTGTCACAATCGAGGGAGAATGAAGCGGGGGCAGGGATACTCCTTTTTAGGCATTAAAATTCTGATTTACCACTTTATTACCAAACTGATACCGTTATGTAACCAAATTGGCACATCAGAATCCGTTTTACATCAGCGGTCATGTGCCGGTACCGCCAGGGCACCGATGAGGGTAAACGTAAAAAACTACCTCTGGCGACATACCACCCTGCCGGTAAGCGTTTTAAAAGTACCAAAAGAGGTATATCACCTCCTTTATTCCGCAAAATTTTCGGGGCTGATTTTTTTCATATGTTTTTTGTTAGTTTTTGTCTGAGACAAGCATAAAACATATGCTTTAATTTGCCCAAAATTATTCATGAGTTGTATTTTGCGGCTAAAAAGACCTCAGTTTTTCGGGGGCGGTTTTTTCCGGCTCAACAAGGAACAAAAAATGGGACGTGGGAAGCTTTTTTATCTAATACGCGGATAACACCCCTTTTTCTCCAGTGAATCCACCTACTAATCACCGTAGTGACCAAAAGAGTGACCATAAGTGTGGCGGCTTTTGGTAAGAACCATTTAAGGATTACCACGAACCGCCACCTCCACCACCTCCTCCTCCACCGGAACCGCCACCTCCACTAAAACCACTTCCTCCGTGGCTGCTGCTGGAGGGCTGAGAACGGAACGTAGTGCTAATTGAACTTGAAACACTGCCAAGGTTATGAACAAAGTCGCTGGGGTGAAAAGGCCCTGAGCCGGCCCCCTGATACCAGTCGGGCGGCTGTTGAAAGACACCCTTGAAGGCGTTACTCCATTTGTCAGCAATGTTCAAAGTCATAGCGAAAGGAAGCACTTTGTAGAAGGTGTTTTCGTTTTCCTGAAACTTAAGACGGGCTTTTTCGGCGGTTTCGATATACGTTTTGAAGCCTAATGTATGCTCATAGGCAGCCACGCCTTTGGTGGTTTTTTTGGGCATGAAGGGGAAAAACATTATGGACAGAAGACCATTAATCGCCAAAGAATATGGCAAAAGGCCCCCGACAAGAATTATCATGAATGGCACGAACCAGAAACTGACAAAAATCAGAACTATTCCTTTTGTCAAATAAAAACCTCTTATGGAGTTGGGATTTTTGGGGAAATATCCTTTTTCCACCAGGCCGTCATAAAGCGACGAAGTCAGATCAGGAATATGGGTATAAAATTTGTTTTTTAAGGCAGAGATCTTCCTAATATCTCCATTTCCGAAGATTGCACGCAATAATTTACTTTCAAATTTACTCAGCCCCTTATCTCCGGGCTTTGGTTTCTCCGTTTTCTGGAGTTCATAATCATCCTGTTTAAAAATGTGCCCCTGAGCTTTCGGAAGAACCTTGATAACAAGATATCCACGCACACACAAATCGATCATCGCCGCTATGATGTCCTTAATGTCGGCTTTTTCATCATAAAGCGTTCCCATTTCGGCAGGCGTCAGATCATCGGGCGCTTCATACTGAGGTATTATCGTTCCACGTCCTCTGGGGTCCCTGCCCTTTTTGTAAAAGGTGTAAATAGGTTCGAAGGCTATCGCAAAACCAAGCAATACCAATAACAACTTAAGCAGGGAATACCACCACGCTACCTCAAGCTCGAACATGGCCACCTGTGAAGCCCCTTCGGACAAAACAACACTTTGGTTTTCCGGCTGAGTGTAGCCAAATTTTGTTACCCCTATGTCATACTTACCCGGTACCAGATCATCTTTTATACAATTGGTATCGCAAACATAGCTTCCGTTAAGAAAAACATTGGAATTGGCCGGAGTGCTTTGCACTTCCAGAGAGGATGGTTTTTCAAAAGTTCCAACGGGCATCCAGACGGCAACAGTCAGGCCGCTATACTCGGGCAAAGGGTTATTTGCGGTAAAAGTGACTGTATTCGAATTTTCGTCATAAGAATATTTGCAGTCCTGCTCATTGCTCATGTAAATCCCTGTATAACAAATAAACTGAAGCTCATCATTTCCTTTAACAGAATCCGGTAATTTTATGTTCGTTTCGGCGGCGTTTATCACAACGGACCAGGCATTTCCGGTCACATTCCAATACAGCTCATCATGATCATATAAAAACCGAATGCCTTTGCGAACCAGATACTTGATTTTGTAGCTTTGATTCCCATCGACATATATATCTGCATCCCCGATTTTTACACGAGTCCCGTCGTAAAAGGGCTCTAATGTATAGTTCCAATCCTGTTCGCTTTGATTTTTGACGCTCTGAACCTCAATCGAAAGGCCTTGTGTGTCGATATCCCTATAAATCCCATGACGTTGCTCTGTAAAAGCAACATCAATGTTTTCGGTGACATCAAACGTACCGTTTTCATTTAAAACGATATCGGATCTGAAATTCGAGATATCGAAATACTCAGCATTGGCCAGAGTGGGTGCGAGGAGAAATATAATAAGTGTAAACAGAAATGGGCGAATTGATTTCATAATTTTTTATTATTTAGATGGTGGCTAAATAGTTCTCACCAATTTTGTACACGTCTCCGGCGCCCATGGTTACAATAAGGTCGCCTTTTTTGGCTTCGTTTGTAAGGATTTGCAGGGTTTTTTCAAAATTCTCGCCCCAGCGGCAATCAGGGTGGTTTTCGCTGATGGCCTGAACGAGTTTTTCCGCCGAGATCCTTGCTTTATCTTCATCTGTATCGCGGGCTTCAAAAATGTTGGGAATGATAACCATGTCCGCGTCCGCAAAAGCATGGGCGAATTGATCCAGAAGTTCATAGGTTCTTGAGTACTGATGAGGCTGGAACACGCATATCAAACGGCGGTCATCGTAAGTTTGTCTCAAAGCTTTAAGGGTCACTCTTATTTCGGTGGGGTGATGGCCGTAGTCGTCCACTACCAGCACTCCGTTTAGTTCGCCTTTGACTTCCATACGGCGGGCGGTACCCGAAAACTTCTCCAGCCCCTGCCTGATCAGGTCTGTTCGCATGGTCACCCGCATGGCGGCTATGAGCGCCATATTCGCGTTCAGTTCATTGAATTCGCCGGCCACTTTCAGTTTCAGCTTTTCGCTCACTTTTGACACGGGAAACGGAACGGAAATCTTTTCTCCTTTGCAGTCATTGCTCACGGTTTGGCAGTTTTTATCGTTCTCGTTGTAAACCAGAAAGCCGTCTTCCGGAATTTTAGCGACGAGTTCCTTATAGGCCGCTACGTAATCTTCCTCATCCTTATAATAGTCCACGTGCTCAAGTTCACAGTTCAAAAGTACCACACCGAAAGGGTGCAGATGCAGGAAGGACCGCCTGTACTCACAGCCTTCGGCCACCAGCCACTCACTGTGACCTGTCCGCAGATTCCTGGATTCGAAAGCGGCCACCTGGCTGCCGACAACCACTGTCGGGTCCGCTTTGGCTTCAATCAGAGCCAGTCCCAGCATGGCGGTTGTTGTGGTCTTTCCATGGGTGCCGGCGACCACAATCGTTTTTTTGTGTTCCGATATCCTGCCGAGCGCTTCGAAATAACTCAGGGCCGGAATTCCGCGCCGCGAAGCTTCCATATATTCAGGATTTTTTTTCTTATCAATGGCTTCTGAGTAAACCACCAGTTCACATAGCTCACCAGGATTTTGCTTATTGTGACCAATATATATCCGGGCTCCGCTTTTTTTCAGGTTTTCGGTGGTCGGATTTGGAGCGATATCGGAACCGGATACTTTTAACCCGTGGAACATGGCCAGATAAGCCAGGGCGCTGATTCCGCTTCCTCCGATTCCTATGAAATGGATGTGTCGAAAATTGTCTAACATAATAGTTTCAAGTAGTATGTTAGCACTATGATGCAAAGAAAGTCATTCACATTTCAGCTACTAATAATGGGGGGATTCTTCTTTTTCTTCTACATGTTTTTTGCCCTGGCTACTTCTATTTATCGTGATTATAAACTTGAAAGTGAGATCGATATTTTCAAAAATGAAATAAATAATCTGGCGGATCGTGTTAATCAAAAACCGTATGATCTAAAATATCTGCAATCTGATGAATATAAAGATCGTTACGCGAAAGAGAATCTGAACCTTCTCAATCCGGGTGAAAAACTGCTTATTCTGCCTGGTTCCGACCAGAATGTGGAACAGGGGCCGGTGGAGCTTATGACTGACATTCTTTCACCCGATTCCGTTCTGAATAAGCCAAACAGTGAGCAGTGGTGGGAATACTTTTTTGGCCCCACGCTTTCCGTTACCACTACTCCAAAAAACATTCCGAATAAGTTCTTCGAACCGGAAAAAACCGAACCTTTGGCCGAGCCGGTTGAGGGTTGATTTTGCAATAAAAATGGTGGTTGCGGGGGTAGGATTTGAACCTACGACCTCCGGGTTATGAGCCCGACGAGCTACCACTGCTCTACCCCGCAAGGGGATTATACGGATTTGAGCTTTAAAATCAAACGAAAAATGCCAAAAAGTTTTCATGATATTGGATTTTGACAATTTGTCTATTTTGCGTGTAAGTAATTAAGAATTCTGGACAATTTGTCTTTTTGAAATAATTGAGTATTTTTCGCAAGTCAAAATATGTAACAAATGTCTAAATAGACAGTTATATATGGCGAACATAAGGGATTTCTGATAACCTGTCGGGGAATAATTAAAAATCAAGGGAAGGCTTAGTACAAGCCCTGCAGACATGGAAAGTAGACATGGCTTTATCCCGCCACGGCGGGGTGATGTCATGTCTGCGCGTCATGTTATCTGACCCTGACATAAAGTCGGGTCCAATGTGTCCGCGCCGCTCTTTAACATCAAAGGAGGTAGACACGGGATCTAATGTCTATCTAAACATTATACATCCCGCCTCGGCGGGACTAATTTCTGGCCAATATATTTATTGGCCGTCTGAGGCGTCACGTTCTCGGTGACCCTCATACCTTTTATATATAGCGAAGTCATTTTGGCTCCTTTGTTCAAGGCAATGGAAAGCCACCAAAAAAATTTTTACTTCGCGAACTTTTTTATTTACTAATACCCATACAAATTATGGATATTGCTCTTAAGTTGAAAAGAGTTGTAGCTACCCTGGCCGCTGGTGCACTTTTTGCATCATCTGCCGGTATCGCTATGGCTCAGACATTCAACGACGTAGCTACCGACGCATGGTACTACGATTACGTTGAACAACTAGTGGATGATGGGGTTATCGATGTTGCTGATAACTATCGTCCTGCTGACGCGCTCAACCGCGCAGAACTAGTTAAGATTGCTATTACAGCAATCGACGGGCTGGCTGGCTACGAAGCTCCTGCCACCCCAACTTTTGACGATGTCGCCGCTGACGCGTGGTACTTCGATTATGTCGAGGCCGCTGTGCAGCTTGGAATCGTCAACGGTTATACCGACGCTAACGGAAACCTTACAGGAATGTTCGGCCCCGGCGACACGGTAAACCGTGCTGCTGCCACCAAGATCCTTGTCAACGCTTTCAGCGTTCCAACCGATCTTGACCCGGCTTCAGTTTTCCCGGATGTAATGTCATCTGACTGGTTCCATGATTACGTTGTTACTGCTTACAACCAATCTGTTCTGGATGGTTATGACAACGGTTACTTTGG
>JAHJFD010000029.1 GCA_018825145.1 Patescibacteria group bacterium | reverse complement strand
TGATATCCATGAAATAAAATTGACAAGCCTTTGCTCAAATGATACCTTTCATGAGCTTTCTTACTATACTCAATTTACTGCTCATGTCCAAAGTTTGCCAAGTTTGCTCCAAAGGGCCTACAACAGGTCACAACGTCAGCCATTCGGTTCGCCGTACCAAACGCCGTTTTCTGCCCAATCTTACCGTAAAGAAGGTTTACAACAACAAGACAGGTACTATGGAAAAAAAGAAGCTTTGCATGAAGTGCCTGAAAACATCCGCCAAGGCCTAACGGCGGGCTTCATCATTCAAGAATCGGCCCCGCCCTGGCGGGGCTTTCAATTATCCGGAGAGATGCCAGAGTGGTCGAATGGGCTCGCTTGGAAGGCGAGTATAGGGGTAACTCTATCGGGGGTTCGAATCCCCCTCTCTCCGCCAGCAATATGGTTAAAGCTAAGTCTGTACTAAACTCGTGCAGCTATTTGTGGTACAGTAAAATACTTAGCAAATAATCTTCAATCCTATGAAACTTTCAAAATACATGAAAATTCTGGAGGAAATGACCCGGATTTACAGAACGGAAGGTCAGCTCGAGGATGCGGCGCTGGACATACAACCGAGTGACTTCGGAATGATCAGGCAGGATTACGAATGGGCCATTAAAGCACTTCATGAATCCGTTCGGAATAACAAACATCTTCTTGGCATCTTCCAGGCCGGGCAAGGCACTGCCCCGTCTCCGGAGGAAGTGAAAGAGGCGGAAATAAGCCAAAGTGATTTGCGGCTCCACATCGCGCACGTACGTTTTGATCTGAAAGCTCTCATTGCGACAGCACCCAAAGTACATCAAAATAAAATAGGAGAAATTGCCGTACGGCTGTTACAGGAGCTGACCAGCAGAGCCAATGTCACAGACCTGGGACAGGTATTCAGTAATGAAGAAGCCGCTTTTGTTAAAACACACTGCCAGGAGGAATCCGTTGCCGCTCCGGCTGATAACCGTGATGATGAAGAATCTCAAATTGACCTCGAAGCCCTGATGATTCGATTGCGAGAAGAAGGGAAAATTCTGTAGAATCCGAATATCAGGGAGAAATGCCGGAGTGGTCGAACGGGGCGCTCTCGAAAAGCGCTGTCCCGCCTAGCGGGACCGAGGGTTCGAATCCCTCTTTCTCCGCCATAAAAAATTCAAACATGGAAACACAAACTTTCATTGATTCAAAGTTATTCACGATTCTGATTCCGGGAATTTCTATTTTAAGTATTGTAATTTTTTTTCTGATTCCAATAATCATTATTCGCTCTATCATAAAAGGAATTAGCGGCAAATTTCCTGCCGGAACCAACCTTAGTCAGTTACGCGAAATCGCCAAAAAGCTTCCAACTGGCATGGATTGGCAGAAACTGATGCGGGAATGGGAAATTAAGTCAGACCCGGTAACCAAAAGAATCACCCTGAAAAGAAAAACAGGAAGCAATATGCCGCAGGAAATTCAGGTGGATAACATAACTCAGATTCCGGAAGCCTTAAAGCAGTTCACAGATAAAAACGGCCAGAACAAAGAACTGCCTTCCAAGCCACCAGCATCCGCCCCTGCTTCCATCAGCAGTCCGCGAAACATTGGTCCGGAGCAAACGCACTCACCACGATCTTACGAACTTGGACAAACAATTAAAAGAATTGCGCTTATAATATTTTTGATCTGGCTTTTTTACGGCTTGAGGAACTTTTTAAGCTAAGCAAAACAAAAACCCCAATACTGACATTCACTCCGCGCTATTTAATCCTTGCTTTTAAGTGGGAGAGGCCGACCCGGGGATACCGAGTGTAAAACCATATCCCTTATGCAAGCTGAACGAGTTAATGCACAGAGCTAAGCGTTCAGACTCGAGTTTTTATTTTTATTTTCTGAAATCATTGAATCAAATTTGTGTTCATGTTTCAAGAATTTGCCGTTGACAGAAAAAAAACCGCTTAGCTCTTGACTAAAAAAGTCGCTTTCATGTAATTTAATGCGGCAAGCCGTTATAGCTCAGCTGGTAGAGCGCATCCATGGTAAGGATGAGGTCCCCGGTTCAATCCCGGGTAACGGCTCCACTTTTTGGATTTGCACTTCAAAAGTTTTTTGATGTACCCTGTACCCTTAAAGTTACCACAAAAATCCCTAACTAAAATCATATGAAGTCATCGACCACCACGCAGTACGCAACCAGGATCTTTCAAAGGACTTCTAATTCCTTTTGACAAAAAGGCCGACCATCGTTAAACTGAGCGGGCAAATTTCAGTTAATAACACAATTTCACATGCCACGCGGAAAAAACACCAATGTTTACCTCTCCTGTAAGGAATGCAAAATGCAGAACTACAAGACCCGCATCAACAAGAAGACGATTACGGGTAAATTAGAACACAATAAATATTGCAGTAAATGCAAAAAATCCACCATGCACGCCAGCGGCAGTGAAATCAAGCATAGTTCCTAGTGGCCGTCGGCCCGGAATACTACGCCGATGCTTTTTAGAATTATCTTCAGATCCAAAAGCATGGACCAGTTTTCGATATAATAGAAATCCAGTTTGACCTCATCTTCAAAATCCAGATTGGAGCGCCCGCTGATCTGAGCCAGACCGGTAATGCCGGGCTTGATCGCAAAAACTTTGCGGTCATCCTGTTTGTACTGATCCACTTCTTCAGGCAGATGGGGCCGTGGCCCAACTAAACTGATGGTTCCCAAAAGCACATTAAAGAGCTGAGGAAGCTCATCGATACTTGTCTTACGCAGAAAACGGCCGATTCCGGTTACACGCGGATCATCTTTAATCTTAAAAAGTGGACCCTCCCGTTCATTCTGATCAAGAAGCTTTGCCTTTTTCCTGTCGGCATCCGGCACCATGGAACGGAATTTAAAGATATCGAACACTTTATTCTTATACTTGCGCTTACTGCGGTAAAAAGCGGGCCCCGGCGAATCCAGTTTGATCAGAATAGGCGCAATGATCCAGACCGGAATCAGCACCTGAATCAGAATCAAACTGAATACAATATCAAAAACTCTCTTATAAACGTGCCCCCAGCCTTCCAATGGCGTCTGTTTAAGACTGATGACTGGCACGTCATCGATCATCTCCATTTCGATGTTCACGCTTTGCAGCCTTAAAACCTCGGGAATAAAATAATAGTAAATCTGCTGAGAACGGCAGAAGGACAAAATATCGGCATTAGAGATACTGTCGAAATTCGGCTCAGCCTGAATGATCTCATCCACTCCGTACTTAAGTACAACAGATTCAAGCTGATCAACAGTGCCAATAATCTTCAGAGTTCCCATCTTTCGTGAAATATGCTCCTCCGCAAGCGATCCGATTACCTTATATTTTTTATCTTGCGAAAGAACTCTGTAACAGCGATCCGCAAAATTGTTTACGCCAATAAAGAGTACCTTGGTCCTTCCAATGTCAAAACGGTACATCAGTTCCTGAATGAACATAATAACTACACGTCCAAGGGTTACAAGAACAATCGCAAAAAGCCAAATGTGCGCTAAGGCAATACGCGAGAAAAAAAGCTCATGAACGATCAGAAAGTAGTAAGCAATAATAAACATCAGCCAGGCCGACACCAAAAAGACAATGCGCAGAAAGGTTTTTCCAAATCTCTCCACTGACTTAATAGAATAAAGTCCATTAAAAATAAAAAGAATAATAAGAAAAATCGTTGCCACCATTGTAAACTTCATAAACTCATCAAATGGCGGAAGCTGTTCCGGAAAAAAGTCATACTGTACCCCGGGAATAAGATCCGTGATAGGTCTGATACGGTAAGCGACCAAAAAGGCCGCGACAGTGGCCAGAAAATCAACAGGAAGACGCAGAATTTCAAAGAAGAGCTTTGATTTCTTCATAAAAAAAGGTCATTGCCCTGAAAATTTTAAACTCATAAGCCGAGTTCTGTTCTTCTAGGCTCGTGAGAGCGAAGAAGAAGTAGTCATCTATCTAAGCGGCAGCAGAAATGGTGTAACGAGCCATCACATATTCCATTCCCCCATGCATGCCTTGCACCAGGTGGGGTTTGCCATCCCGCACCATCACTGATGCGGAAACCGCGCTGATTATCGCGGACTTTTCACTCTTACCCCGCTAAGCGGAGAGACATAGTTTCTGTGGCACTTTCCCTTGCCAGCTGTTACCAGCGGACCGGTCGCCGTTAGCGACCACCATGCTCTTGGGTGCTCGGACTTTCCTCTCCGACTTTACGTCGGAGCGACTACTACGGTTTAAAAGATTCAAATAGCGCTAAGGTTATAACATATTTGCTAAAATTTTGCCAGATAAACTGATATACTCATTGACAGCTGTGAGCAAATTCAATTAACTTAAATGGCGCGCCACCTTAGCGCGAAATCAGCCACCTTAGCTCAGTTGGTAGAGCGCCCGCCTTGTAAGCGGATTGTCGTCCCGCCTTGGCGGGACAGGTGGCTTCACACAGTTACAGGGCACATACCCTGCAGACAAGAATCATGCCACCTTAGCTCAGTTGGTAGAGCGCCCGCCTTGTAAGCGGATTGTCGCCGGTTCGATTCCGGCAGGTGGCTCCATAGCTTCTCAGTGAGAAGCGGATTGTCGTCCCGCCAAGGCGGGACAGGTGGCTCCAGCAATCGAAACGTGGGTAGGTACCGAAGCGGTCAAACGGGACTGGCTGTAAACCAGTTGGCTCTGCCTTCGGGGGTTCGAATCCCTCCCTGCCCACCACAAAACTATGGAACCGAATCTCTGATCCAGGATAATGGATTCCTGTAAGGGATTCGAAGGGCAAAGGGGTACGAGACGAAAAAGGAGGTCGCCTTAGGCGACCGACTAATTGAGTCCTCGATCCGCCACAGGCGGAAGAGTATCCCTCCCTGCCCACCATCGGGGAGTAGCTCAGTTGGCTAGAGTGCACGCTTTGGGAGCGTGATGTCGCAGGTTCGAGTCCTGTCTCCCCGACCATTTGGGTCATGATGTCGTCCCGCCGAGGCGGGATCTCCCCGACCATTTGGGTCATGATGTCGTCCCGCCGAGGCGGGATCTCCCCGACCATTGTGCAGGCGTGGCGGAACTGGTAGACGCGCACGGTTCAGGGCCGTGTGGAAGTTATTCCGTGAGAGTTCGACTCTCTCCGCCTGCACCATTAAAAAATCGGGCTTCGGGCTGTAGCGCAGTTGGCTTAGCGCGCCGCGTTCGGGTCGCGGAGGTCGTGGGTTCAAGTCCCGCCAGCCCGACCAAGGCAAAAAATATTACCTGAATAATAATTCGCGCTATATTATATGAGTGAGAAGATCAGATCCACCGCAGAGCCCCAAAATATCGCCCAAAGAATATCGGCCTTGAGTAATAGACTCACAGGCCATGTATCGGACGAAGTGCTGGAAGAAATCGTATTTCTTGGTGAATTGGCGCTTGCAATCATCAAACGCCAGGAAGTCCTGGAGGCCCACTTTCAGCTTTGTTTTGAACAAATGAACGCTTCTCAGGAAGCACGCAGGCGCGCCTTAGCCGCGCTTCTGGATGACGGCAGACCACTTGGAATTCCCACTGAAGCAGTCGCAAAAGCCCCCAAAACAATGATTATTGATTAGAAGAAATTAAAAACTACAAAATTGTTCTGTCAATCAGAAACTAAATTTAAGACCTTGAACATTATTGACGGGTTTTAAAGCTATTTGTTATAATAAAATATGAAATTACATATTAATAAGACAAAAATGAAAAATCTCGCCTTAAAAACCTCTGCAATGTTGGCAACTTTCGGGGCCTACGCTACAAACGCTTTCGCCCAGAGTGCCTCATTTTTTGATAATCCACAAGGTGGTGCCGCTCCTTCTGCCGCCGCTCAGGGAACACTGGGGCAGAACGTCACTCTAATTATTAACTACTTCCTGGGAATTCTCGGCCTGATCGCTGTAGCTTTCCTAATTTACGCAGGTGTCCTCATGGTCACCGCTGGAGGTAACGATGAACAAATCGGAAAAGCCCGCAAGGTTATTACTTACGCCGTCATTGGTATCGTGATCATCCTTCTCTCCTGGACCATCGTCACCTTCGTGGCAAGTGCTCTTGGATAAGAAGTTTTAGTTAAACTTTTAAAAACCCGTGTCAGTCTTATAAGACGGCGGGTTTTTTTGTGCAGGCACTTTTTCCTAACTGGTTGCCGCTTCTGGCATGGTAGCCATTATAACCTCTTTCTTAGTTGCGTCGTCATTAACCAGAATCATCTCCGGAAGTATTTTTATAATATTGTTGTAAGAAAAAATCCGCTCATCCAGAGTGATCAGACCTAAAATTGATCGCCTGCTATAGATCTGTTTTAAAGCAAAAGTCTTGGTATCAAAAGCCAGATTAACGCAAGTACCATAGGAATGCCCTGCTTCATTCTGAACCGCGTTCCCCAAAAAAGCGCGACCGTCTTCCAGGATTTCACTGATCCTTATCACATCTTCCGCCTGGGCCAGCAACTTGTCTGATTTGATATAAAGATTCTTTTTAAATTCAAGAATGTCTGAAATTCTCAGGATCGCATTACCCACAGGCAGCGTTGCGGGCTTTACCCAAAAGGCCTCCACCATACCGGTATCCGGATCAACAATAATTCCGCTGACCATAGCCAGCAGATCACCGGAATCAAATTCCAGGACCTTGGCACCCACAATTGATTTGTAGTCTCTGATCATAGCTTTAGCTTAATTTCATTTACTAAATCATGCAAATTTATTACCATACTGTTTGTGTCGGGGTGTAGCGCAGTTGGCTAGCGCGTACGCATGGGGTGCGTGAGGTCGCAGGTTCAAGTCCTGTCACCCCGACCAGCTAAAAAAATAAACGTGGTGCGTGAGGTCGTCCCGCCAAGGCGGGATCACCCCGACCATAATAAAAAATGGCCCCCTGCAAAATTCAATCGCAGGTCGAAGACCGAGAAGGATTTTGCAGGGAGAGGAGGAGCTTGTGCAAACTGGAGCATGTAGCAGAAGCTAAATGCGTAAGTTGAAACAAAGCGACGACGAGCCACCTTAGCTCAGTTGGTAGAGCGACACATTCGTAACGTGTAGGTCGCCGGTTCAATCCCGGCAGGTGGCTCCACTTCGTAACGCGTAGGTCGTCCCGCCAAGGCGGGACAGGTGGCTCCACTTTTCTTTGCCTTCAGCGGTTTTTTGTTATACTCTTTGGTACCTAATAGCTGAAAATTATGACTCAATTACTAGAGATAAAAGATCTCGAGGTAGCCATCGACAACAAGACCATTCTTAAGGGCGTAAATCTGACCATTAAAGAGGGTGAAGTTCATACGCTAATGGGCCCAAATGGCTCCGGAAAAAGCACGCTTTCAAACGTAATTATGGGGCACCCCAAGTATCAGGTAACTTCCGGCGATATTCTTTATAAAGGAAAAAACATTCTTAAAATGGAACCCCATGAAAGAGCATTAATCGGAATCTTCCTGGCTTTTCAGTACCCCAAAGAAATTACCGGCGTAACTCTCGAAGAATTCTTACTAGCCGCTTATCGGGCAAAACAAGCCCATACAGACCCGGACAAACCACCCATTTTAGTCTTTCGTTTTAAAAAGATGCTCCGGGAAGTAATGGCGGAATTTAAAATGCCTGAAGATTTTGCCGAGCGCTTTTTGAATCACGGTTTCTCCGGCGGTGAAAAGAAGAAGGCCGAAGCCCTGCAAATGGCCGTTCTCCAGCCAACACTGGCCATCATGGATGAAACTGATTCCGGCCTGGATGTGGACGCCCTTAAAACCATCACAGCCAACATCGACAAAGTCATGCGCAAGCGCGAAAAGACAGGTGTTCTTCTGGTCACGCATTATCAGCGTATTTTGAAGCACCTGGAACCAGACTACGTTCATGTTATGAAAAATGGCCGCATCATCAAATCCGGCGGACCGGAACTAGCGCATGAACTCGAAGAAAAAGGATACGAGCATTTATAGTTCTTTTGGGCAACATTGATCCACCATTGATGTAGCATTGATCCACCATTGCCCAATCAATGTTACTAAAAACAGATATGATAGACCCCACTGTAAAATCAGAGGCGGGAACAAAAAGCGAAAAGGGCATTTTTGCCAGACTGAATCGTGATACCTTAGATCATTCCGACCCATCGGATTACATGGAGAAGTTCAAAAAGGGTATTTCTCCGCAGTTAGTGGCCCATATTTCGAAAGATAAAGAGGAACCCGAGTGGATGTTGCATCAACGAATGAAGGCTTACGAAAACTTTACCCGCATTCCCCTGCCAAACTGGGGGCCAAACTTGGAGGCGCTGAATTTTGATGAAATCTGCTTTTTTGCCAAGGCGGCTGATAAAAAGGGTGGTTACGAAAGCTGGGACAAAGTTCCCGCCTACATCAAAAACACCTTCGACCGCCTGGGCATTCCGGAAGCGGAAAAAAAAGTGCTGGCAGGCGTAGGTGCCCAATACGAATCAGAGGTGATTTATCATTCTCTTGAAAATGAATTGAAAGAGCAAGGCGTGCTGTTCCTGGATATGGATTTAGCCCTGCAAAAGCACCATGATCTGGTACAGAAGTACTTTATGAAATGTGTTCCGGCCACTGATCACAAATTTTCCGCACTTCACGGGGCGGTTTGGTCAGGTGGAACCTTTTTGTACGTGCCAAGTGGCGTAAAAGTTAAAAAACCGCTTCAGGCATACTTCCGCATGAACGCCATGAATATGGGTCAGTTCGAACATACGCTGATTATTGTCGAAGAAGGCGCGGAAGCTCATTACATCGAAGGTTGCAGCGCGCCCAAGTACGGCAGTAATGCTTTGCACGCGGGTTGCGTGGAAGTATTCGTAAGTAAAGGAGCTAAATTCCGTTATTCGTCGGTCGAAAATTGGAGTAAAGACACCTACAACCTAAATACCAAGCGCGCCATCATCGAAGAAGGTGGAACCATGGAATGGGTGGGCGGTAATATGGGCAGCGGCGTAACCATGCTCTACCCCTGCAGTATTCTAAAAGGACGAAACGCCCGCGCCGATCATCTGGGTATCGCTTTTGCCAATGCCGGGCAGATTCAGGACACCGGTGCCAGGGTTCTGCATCTGGGCGAAAACACCGGTTCCAAAATCACCATGAAGTCTATCAGCAAGGGGGGCGGACACTCGATTTACCGCAGTGACATTCGCATTGCCAAAACAGCCAAAAATGCCATCAGTCAGATAGAATGTGACGCGCTCATCCTCGATCCGATCTCGGTCTCTGACACCTTCCCAAACATTAAGGTCGATAACAACTCCGCCACGGTAAGCCACGAAGCACGCGTGGGCCGGCTAAATGAAGAAGATATTTTTTATCTGACCTCCAGAGGCATTGAAAAAGCTCAGGCCGAGGCCATGATTGTGAACGGCTTTATAAGTCCCATCGTCCGTGAGCTACCTCTGGAATACGCCGTAGAAATGAACCGCCTGATTGAACTCGAAATGGAAAACTCAATTGGATAATGACTGATTTTTCACTACCTTTCATCATCGAGCATCCCAACAAAAGGGACTTTGTCCTGGCCAAGTGCTATGAGGAAAAACAGGAATGCTACAAGCTCACTATTCCCGCCGGAAAACAGCTTGAAAAAGCCATTTACATTAAGTTCAAGCCTACCACAAATGACCTTAATCTGAATCTTATCATTGAACTTGGTAAAGGTTCCTCCGCCACCATAATCGAAGACTGGTGTGCGGAAGTTAAGTCCCCCACTATTCGCTTCGGGCAGCAAATCAAGTGCCATGCTAACTCAAATCTTAAATACGTCGTCCTGAACTGCAGTTCACAGGAAACCAAAATGACAGAAAAGCGAAGCTCGGACGTAGCCAGTGACGCCAAATGCCATGTTTACACCTATCATTTTGGCAGTAAAAAACTTGATAGCCGACTTACTCAAACCGCCTACGGAAAAGGCGCTGAAATCAACACCGATATCATCGCCAAATCGTCCGCCGATCAGGATTTAAGTTTTAACTGTGAACATGATTATGCCGAAAAAATGGGTTCCGGCGAAATCGGTATGAAGGGTATCGCCCAAGGCAAGGCGATACTGAGTTTCGACGGCCTGGTCAACATAAGGAAAACCGGCAGTGGATCTACAGGGTATCTGAAACAGGAAACATTAAACCTCAGCCCCGATACCACAGTCATGGCCATGCCTGGCCTAAAAATAGATACCAATGATGTCAAAGCCGGCCACAGCGCCGCCGTGCGAAACCTAAGCGACGAAGACCTTTATTATTTTGGCGCCCGCGGAATAGAAAAAGAGATGGCAAAAAAGCTACTGATCACTGGCTTCCTGGGAAAAGAACTGAAGAAAATCGAAGCACACAAAACCGCTTATGAAAGCATAAAGAAACTGATATAATCAGCCGGCATGGACTTCAAAAAGGATTTCCCTATCTTTCAGCATCGGCCCCAACTGATTTACCTCGATAACGCGGCAACCAGCCAAAAGCCACTGGTAGTTTTGGATGCGGAAAAAGATTACTACGAACGGCTGAACAGCAATATTCACCGCAGTGCTCACTTTTTGGCGGAAGAAGCCACTATTGCTTACGAAGAGACGAGGCAAACAGTCGCTGACTTTATTGGCACCGAAAAAAAACATGAAATCGTTTTTACCCGTAATGCCACCGAAGGCATCAATCTGGTGGCCCGAAGTTATGGAGACGCTTGCCTACAAGAAAGTGATGAAGTCCTGCTGAGCAAAATGGAACATCACAGCAACATAGTCCCCTGGCTTCAGCTTAAAGAAAGAAAGGGCGTGAACGTCCGATATTTGGATATTGATGAAAACGGGCAGTTTGTTTTTGACAGCTCACAAATCACCAGTAAAACCAAGTTCGTGTCGCTCACGGGCATGTCGAATATTCTGGGCTCAATCCCTGACCTAAAACCGATCATTGCCGCCGCCCACGCAAAGGGCGCCAAGATACTGATCGACGCCTGCCAACTGGCGGTCCACTCCCCTATCAATGTACAGGAACTGGATGCCGACTTTCTGGTCTTTTCCGCCCATAAAATGTACGGACCCACCGGCGTTGGCGTGCTTTACGGAAAAGAAGAACTGCTTAAAAAAATGCCTCCATTCCTGGGCGGCGGCGAAATGATTCAGGAAGTCTTTGAGGATCGCTTCACCCCAAACGACATTCCTCAAAAATTCGAGGCAGGCACTCCCAACATCTCGGGTGTCGTCACATTTAAAGCCGCTATCGACTACATCGGTAAAATCGGTTTTGATAAAATCCGAAGTATAGAACAGGAACTGACTGAATATACCCTAAACAAGTTAAGCGCACTCCCCTACCTCAAGCTTATCGGCCCAAAAACGACCGATAACCGGAGTTCCGTTATCTCTTTTGCCATGGAAGGCATACACCCTCACGATATTGCCGAGGGTCTGTCCCAAAAAAACATCTGCATTCGCGCCGGGCACCATTGCGGCCAAATTCTGATGGACACCTGGGGTCTTCCCGCCACCGCCCGCATCAGCCTTGCCTTCTACAACACCAAAGATGACATCGAACAAGCAGTGCATGCTTTGGAGGAGGTTTACAAGTATTTTCACTAATGGATATCTACGCCCAGAACATCCTCGACCGCTATAAAAAGCCCTTTTATAAGGACAAAAAACTCGATGCCAGCATCCGCCACAAAGAAGCCAACCATTCCTGCGGCGACGTGGTCGAAGTGGATCTGCAGATGCAGGGCGATAAGGTGACTGCCTACTCTTTTTCAGGTAACGGCTGTGCCATAAGCATGGCCTCCGCCGACATGCTCGGCGACCTGGCCACTGGATTGACCAAAAAAGAAATCCTGAAACTGACCAAAGAAGAAATCTACAAGATGCTCGGAATAGAAATCAGCGTGCGCCGTAGTAAATGCGCCCTGCTCAGTCTGCTGGCACTTCAAAATGCCCTAATTGATGAATCGCGTCACTGAAGCTCCTTTCAAATTATGTGAAAAAATAGATATAGGTATCTCTCTCAAAAAACTTGACAAATAATCATAGGGTGATATACTCACTATGGCTGTGAGCTAGTAACGCAACAATTCTGCGCCTCGGCCGTCCATCATCACTGTCCAGTCCTACAAGGCTGGCTTTCTTTGTATAAAATTTTAGCTTCAGAAAGCCAAATCCCCCTTGAAAACCGGCCCGATTTGATGTATAATATATAGATAATTTTATATCTCCATGGGTTTCTTAAAAAGAAACATCGGCCACCAGTTCAGAGGGATTTATTCTAATAATCCACTTTTGGGCTCAAATTTTGTATGCTTTAAGCTTGATGAAGATGTGGAAAGTTCCCGCGCCGCTCTTCGAAGAGACCTGGAGGCCCTGCAGATAAGATTGGAAAGCGAACAAGTTCTTGAAGAGCGCTGGAAACTTGAGGAAGAAATAGAAAAAATTCAGGAACAGCTAAAAACCCTTGAAGTCGTTTCAGCGCCCCTCAACACCTTCCTTCTTAATGGCCTTCAGAACAACATCGATGATATCGATACAGCTCTTGAGAGTGAAAAGGACATCAAGAAACGGGAAGCTTTGGAAGCCAAAAGACTGAATTGTATCAATGCCCTCTCGACCCGTCAGGCGCCCGTGACAAGTATTGATGAGCTGAATTATGCAGTAGACCAGATCGAAAGTGACCAGCGACTGCTGGATGCCCTGGAAAAAGGTAAACTCGACGAAGTCGACCTACATCTCTTCCTGAACTCCGGCATGATGCCCTTTGTCGACCACCGGTTTGAGGGGGCGATTAATATCGCTTTCGGACAAATGTTTACCAACGACAACGTGCAGTCTGCGCTTGGCAGAACATCGGAGCATGTTTTTGAAGAGGCGGACCAGAAATGGCTTGAGCACAAAGCCAATGTGGAAAAGGGCATTCAGGAACTGGAAGAAGAGAAAGCCGCGATAAATTCACAAATAAAAAATGCCTCCGTAGCCGAAAGAGAGCGGTACAGGCGCCGTCTAAAAGAGATCGACGGTACAATCAATAAATTCCGCGAACAGATCGAAAGCGCCCGTGCTGAATGGACTCATCGACAAAGAACAATAGAAGAGGCTGCAGCCGCTTCCAGAAGCGTTCTGGAAAGCGTACAGCCCGAAACCCTGGACAGACTCAAACAGCTACTGACAGAAGCACAATCAATCCGTGCCGAAAGAGCGCAGGACTACCTGGCTGAAGAAATGAATAAGCTGGAACAACAGCTAGAGAAAGTAAAAAAAGACGGTGTCTTCAGCGACAAAACCATCGAATCGATTGAAAATGGATTAATGGAAGCCAGAAGTATTATTGTCGGGCAGCGCATCAATGATCCGAAAAAACTCAGACGGATTGCCGACAATTTCAGAAGCGCGAGAACCAGTCTTGCCGCCAGCAAAGCCGAAGTAAAAAAGGCAAAAGAAAACAGACCTCAGCTGGAAACAGAAGCAACCTCGGATTTTAAAAGGTTCCAGGCGCTGCTGGCCAACTTCACACCCGAAAAAATCCGTAAGATCACGCAGGAATACAGAGCCCAGCTTAAAGCGGAAAAACTGCCAAAAGATGAAGCGATCTACAACAAGGCTCTCAATGCCCTCACTCAGCTCAGTGACCCGCAAAGTCCGCTTCATGCTCAAATGAAGGAATTTGCACGGCGACTTGAGAACATCTCGGAAATGGACATCGAGGAAGTGATGGCCATTCAGCAGGATTTGGCAGCTTTCAGGCCAAAACTGGAATTCCTGGAGAACCTGGATGGCAATCTGGATGAAGCACTGAGCGTGGAAAACGCCGATGCCAAACTGGCCCACAAGACTATCAAAGAACTTGAACGAGCTCAGAATCCCGACGATATCCGGCTGATCCTTGAAACCAATCTTGCCGGTCATCTAAATTTCGTTTCCCACAGCGATTTTGAAAAAGATTACCGTCAGTTCACCAAAAAAGGCCATATGGTCTTCCAGGAAGAAGGCGGCCAGTGGAAGATCATCATTGACGAAAGTGTTTTCAAAGTGGAAAGAAACCTCGAAGTACTCAAAAAACAGCTGACCCACGAACTGCTTCACCTTGAATTCGAGAAAAGCAGCCGCGTCAGACAGCAGGTGCACCAGACACTGATCGAAAAAGACCCTAAAAAATGGAAACATATCCGGGAGGCCTTCATTGCCATGGCCAAAGAAAAAAAGAAACAGCCGCCTCATGGAGACCAATGGGAAGACGAAGACATCCTCAGCGAGCTTTACGCCATGCAGAATGAAATGGGCCGCACATGGTCCAAAGGCAAGTCTTCCACCGATAAGCTCAATAATCTGTTAACGGGCATGGGAGCGGCGGCGGCCATCGGAGATATCGCTGAAAAAACGCGTGGTTATGAAGCAGGTGCCAAGGAAACCGCTGAAGACATAAAAAAGCGCGGTTATGAAGAAGGTGTTGAGGAAGGCGGAAGACCTGAAGACACGGGTAAACTCGCTATCACGCAAGCCCTCAGCAGAGAAACAGCGGCCTACGAAGGAAACAAAGTAAAAATCAACTCCCTTCGGGAGAGATTGCAGACACTCGGTAAATATGAATACATTGGCAATGTTTCCGGTGCCGGCGAACTTGTGAACGCTATGATTGATTACAATGATGGCACTGATAGCCTGAATGAAGATCTGAAGAATGACCCTGAAAGCGGAATCCTTGATGTAGCCATCACAAGCAGAATCAACAAGGTATCAAAGGATTTAACGGACGTTGAAGATAAGGTAGGCAAAGCCGCCCGAAAGGCGCCTAATACCGAAATAAGCCTGCTACGCAAACTCTGGATCAACACCACTTTCCTATCAATACATGATTTTGTGCAGGCGGGTACTGATGTCTACGAATTTCTTCAGCGTAGGCATAAACGAAAAACGGCTGACCACGCCGCCCGACTTGGCATGGCGCTGTTCAGCGGCACCGATCTGGGCCGCGAAGCTCGCGCCAGACAGCAGAAAGCGGAATCTGAGGAAGTCAATGAATGGAAGAGCCGTTATGAAAACATGGATGCATGGCAGCTTATGGACGAAATCAGGGGAATCGCGAATAGCTTGCTTCCGAATCAGGACCAGCTCAAGGCTATTCTGCGCATACTGGCGGACAAAGGCAGAATCAACTGGCGTAATGAGAACATATGGAAAGCGCTCAACAAACTGCAGTCAACCGCTGTACTTAAGCCAGGTGACCAATTACTGCTGCACAATCCGGTGCTACTTCGCCAAAGACTTCGCACAGCTATGGGTGAAATCTACGATTACGATGAATTTGATACCCTGGAACGGACTAATGAAGGCAATTATAAAAGCTCCAAAAGCAAATATGACACCCTGCACAGCCGAATGCAGGACAAACTGACTGACCGCCTCGATGAGCTTCTGAGTCAGCACAGGGCCGGCGAACAGGTTGATCCTATTCTGTACGAGTCAATTATGGAATACTGCATCTTAAAAGGAAAGTCCTACGCGGAGAACATAATGTTCCATCTGATTGCCGGCATGGCAACAGGTCTGCTGGCTCCCGACCGTGGTCTGGCTTTAGGGGATCACCTAAATGCCTGGCCGGCTATCGACTGGTTCACTTCTCTGCAGCCACCCATGAGCCAGGAGGACTTCAGGCGAATGGCCATGCAGTACTTCCCAAGCGACTACATGCGGGGAAGCATTGATGCTTCGGGATTCGGCAGTGAATTCAAAAACTTTTACTGGACCACCGTGCAAAATGACGAAAAAGTGGTGCAGCGCGTGAAAAAATCAGTGAGCGAGCGCAGTTGGGATCATGACTGGTGCCGCAGTATGGCCTGTATGGGAGACGCGGACACCGCCAAAAGATTTCTGTCCGGCCGCAGTGGTCAACAAGAAACCAAAGTCACCGCCGTGGGCAACGCTTACGTGGGCGCCGTTCAGTGGCTGGAAGAAAACTCCATAAATCCGCGGTTCGCAAAAAAGGGAAACTTCGCCCGCATCGCCGGCTGGATTACTATGTCAGAAGGTATGCTCGACGGAAGCGCTTACCGCGAATCCAGTAAGGATATAACTACCCGCGCCAATGAAGCCATGAACCAGGACATTCCACGTGAATCCGGCGTAGGTCGTCACAATGGAGTCAGCCTCGGACAGCACCGTAACATCGTAAAAGCCTTTCTGTTGGCGATTGATCCCAAGTTTTTCGGCATGATCACCGGACGTGAAGCCATGAGTAAAGAAGTAAAAGCCGAAATGGGCACTGGGGCCAGGGACTACCTTATGCAACGCTACCCTGGTCTGGCGCCACGGCTTGCCGATGTAGAAAATATTGATCAAATCTATGACCGAATAGACCTGATAATCGGTACCATCTTCGATCAAATGAGTGATGCCCAGTTTAGGGCTATTCTGGCCTCTATTGCCGGCACCGTGCCTAGGTAGTGTGTACAGGATCAATATCTACTCGCCATCCTTTGGGAACTTTCCAGTGTCTGAAGATCAGATGCGGATCAGCGCTTCTTAAAAGTACATGGTAATAATAGTTTTTGCCGATTTTGGGAATCATGGCCGGCGCCGCCGTAATGGTCACCGGGAGCCGGTTAACTTTAAATATGTCCTCTAAAATTTCACTCTCCTGCCGCACATGCTTTTCAAGTTTCGTTTGATCGGCCCCGGACACAATAAACTTAAGCAGATGTGAAAAAGGCGGATATTTCAGGCGTTCCCTGAATTTAAGTTCCCGGTCGGCAAACTCATCATACGCGTAATCAGCCGCCATACGAATTGCGTGGTGCTCAGGCTGGTAGGTCTGAAGCACCACTTCGCCTTCCGTCTCCCCCCGTCCGGCTCTTCCGGAAACCTGCGTGATCAGCTGAAAAAGCCTTTCGTGGCTGCGAAAATCCGGCACATGCAGGCCGATGTCCGCCAGCATGATGCCGATCAGCGTCACATGCGGAAAGTCGAGGCCCTTGGCCACCATTTGCGTGCCCACTAAAATATCGTACCGCCTTTCTTTGAACGCTTCGTAAATCGGTTCAAACCCGGATTTGTCCGAAGTGGTATCTTTATCGGCCCGGACCACACGCGCCTGAGGAAAAGTCCTGAATATTTCCTCTTCTACCTTCTCCGTTCCAAGACCTGCGTGCCGGATGCTGGTGGAACCGCACTTCGGACACTTTAGTTTTGGCTCGGTTCTATAAGAACAATAATGGCAGAGCAGATACTGCTGAGTTCCGTAAGAACCTCCATGCAGTTTCAGACTGACTTCGCATTCCGGGCACCTAAGCGCTTCTCCGCAATCCCGGCAAATCACCGCCCGTGCCATGCCCCGCTGATTAACAAAAAGGATGATTTGCTCCTTTTTTTTCAGACGATCCTGAATTCCGGAAAACAGCGCCTGAGAAAAAATACTGTAATTTTTGCGCCTGAACTCTTCACGCAAATCCACCACATTTATTTTGGGCAGGGAAAAGGAATTAATACGGTCAAAAAGTCTCACATGCGCGTACTCCCCCTGACGGGCTTTATACAAAGTTTCCAGACGCGGCGTCGCCGTGCCGAATATCAGACGGCACCCAGTCCGTTCCCTTATCATTTCCGCCACCCGATGGGTTTCGTAATAGGGCGAACTTTCCTGTTTATAGGTCCACTCATGCTCCTCATCCACAATCAGTACTCCCAAATCTTTTACGGGCGCGAAGATGGCCGAGCGCGAACCGATTATAAGCGGCGCGTAACCGTTTTTTACCTTGAACCACTCATGCAGCCGCTGACCGTCGGAAAGCCTGGAATGGAAAAGGGCTATATGGGGTCCGAAATACCGCTCAAAATAAGTAATCATCTGGGGGGTAATGGCGATTTCGGGGACCAGCAAAATAGCCTGCCGCCCTTTTTTTACCGCTTCTAAAATAACGCGCAGGTAAACCTCGGTTTTGCCGGACCCGGTTACACCCTGCAACAAAACAGGCTTAGCTTCCGACTGAATGGCGCTTAAGGCCAGCGCCTGTTCCCCTGTAAGCTGATGTTCAAAAGGAACCAGCGGAAACTTCCGTGGATCCGTCCTTATATAATCCGCCTTCTCAATCTGGGCCAAAATGCGTTTTCCGGTACCCTGCCAAAGGGCTTTGGGAACAAAAAGCTTCAGGGCCCTGAGAAGTGAACACCGGTAGTAATCAGAAATCCTCCGGGCCAGCTCCACGATTTCAGGCTCCAGCCGCAAATCCGGCAGCACCTCCTGTACATCGCACATTACTTTTACGGACTCAGGAAACCGGGATTCCAGTGCGACCACAATACCCCTCGTCTTCTTTCCGCGCAGCTCCACCACAACTCCCTGACCCGCGCTGCATTCAGCATTCATTGAAGCAGGAACTCTGTAACTGAGCGGCTGATCAAATTCACCCGGTTTTTTTAAGATGCTAACCGATACAAAACGCATTCAGAACTGATGTTTAAAAAACATAAAATTTCAAAAATTGATTCCTTCAGTGAACTTATGGTAGGATAAATTAAACAAAAATACAAAAAATGAAGTTTAAGTATACTGCGCTCGGAACGAATAATCAAAAGCTCGAAGGAGTATTGGATGCCGGGTCTATTGACGCAGCCCGCGAAGAACTTCACAAGATGGGGATGTCCATCGTTGCCATCAGCGAAGTTTCGGCCGGGGAAGCGGCTGCTGTTGAAAGTAAAGAAGCCGTTGCCGCAAAAACACAGGAAGGCATCGTCACATATTATTTTATAGCTAAAGATGTCCACGGCAAGGAAGTCAACGGCACGATTGATTCAAAGGATGCCAATTCCGCCTACCGGCGACTGATGGCCGAATACCGATTTGACGTGCTTGATCTGTACCCACAAAACGCGGCTGATCCGGCAAGCGCCAGTCTTAAGTCGCAGTTTGAAGAATGGAAAAGGCAGATGGAAGAGGAAGGAATAGATTTGTCCCACAAACCGATGGCCGGAACCAGGGGGGAGCTGGAAGAAGAAGATGAAAAAATGAGCGAAGCGATCATCACCGAGATAGACCATTTCATAATCAACACAAAAAAGGTTCTGAATGAGCATCGCGGTCAGTACTCCGAAGCTTTTCTGAAAGAAATCGAAAAAACATTGAATGAACTCGAAAGGATACGGGCCAGCAACAATCTGAAGCACATCACAAAGGTATGTAACAATCTGTATGAACTGATTTCGAATCCTGATTCGATAGAGGAACAGGCGGATCAGACCGCGGAGGATGAATATCAGAAAACCGTATCCAGACTGGAGGAAAGCGGTTTTATATCAAACCCCTTTAAGTTCCTGGAACTGCATAATCTTCAGAAAAAAACGACCCGTTTTGAAAAAGTTCAGACCACTCTGGCTAAAGTCCGAAAGACCCTCAATCGCAAGAAGGCAGATGAAATTGATCAGGCGGTTGCCGCAAAAATTAAAGGACATCGGTCACGCTGGCTGTCCCAGCTTACGCGGAGTCTCAAAGAGAAAACAGGAAAAGAGCACCCCGGCGTCAAATCAATGATGTACAAATTTTTCGGCTTCGTGAGCGCTCCGAACGCCATCCTTCGCCGTGTCAGAAAACAGGATATGACCAAGGCTTTTCGCGCATGGAAAGCGGCACGGGTGCGGGCAAAAACACTGAAAAAAGAAGCGGTAGCTCGCCCAGCCGTCAGCGAAACATCAAAAATTAAAGCCAAAAGGGATTTCTCAGCCCTGTTTATGGAACTTGACAGCTTCGTCGGATGGCTTTTGTTTTTTTATCTGGCTTACTTTTTTCTTGCCGGCTTCGCAATCGAAAGAAATGTGGGACTGCCCAAGGAACTGGTTGTAAAAACTCTTACTTCGCCGCTCATTGTCAATATCAGCATATTTCTGGTGGTAGCTCACCTTACTTTTACGCTTAAACTACGCCTGTTTCGGTCCAATTTTCTCGGCTCGCTTTTTCTGTTCTTTTTCTGTTTCGGGATTTACTCCCTTGTCATCGTGAATTTCTGAAGAGCCTTTCTTTATTAAAGAGGCAACCTATGCCTCTACTGTCAATTCATTTTGGATACGGCCTTTGATACTATTCAAAGGAATGATTGACTTCGTTTTTTAGAAAACAAAAATCATGAACAGGTTCAGAATCTGGCTCATCTCCGGAATCGTTGTAATCATCGCTCTTGGAGGGCTTGTTTATTTAAGGGGAAAATTACCGGAAGAAGCGGTAAGAATCCCGACGACTGTTCAGGTGACGGAACCCGCGGCCAAACCAAAAGGATTCGCCAAACCACCGGAACCCGGCCCTCAGGAAAAGATAAAAGACGATTCGGAAGCTATGGTGGAAGCCCTTAATTCTGGTGATATTTCGGATTGTGACAAAATTACCTGGAGCGGGGAACTCAAAAAACAATGTGAAGACAATCTGAATTATGCCTCCATACTCAAAAGCGGCGATGCATCACAGTGTGATAGGCTTAATAGCCAGGTGCTCAAACGGCAATGTTACGACAAAATCTACATGACTACCGCCGTTGATAAGAAGGATCCTTCCATCTGCGACTTGATCAAAGATGAAACCCTGAAGCTGATGTGCCTTGATCAGGTGCAAATGATTCTGAGTCGTTACGCTAAAACCGCCGATGACTGCTCGGTCATCGCATCCGCTTCACTCAGGCGGCAATGCGAGGACAATTTTTACATGCACAGCAGCGCGAAAAAACTGGACGCCGAAGGCTGCAATAACATTTCGGACGGCAGCCTGGCCAGTCAGTGCAGGCAGACGGTCACCAAAAATATCGAAGTCAAACGCCAAAGCGAAATAGCCGCCAAAAATGCCGCAACACCTAAAACCCTTCAGGAGATTTTGGAGCTCTGCGACAGTCTTTCAGATGCTAAAGCGATTACCTGCAAGAACGCCGTTTATCCTCAACTGGCCTTTGACGAAAAAGACCTGAGTTATTGCGATAAGATCAGTGATGAATCAGGAATTGCCGAGTGTCGCCGCGAACAGGGCGAAAAGCTCAATACCTATTATTTAAGGCAATCCCTTGCTTCCAACAACAAATCGCTCTGCGACAAAATTCTGGATGAGGAATTGAAACAGCTTTGTCAGAGCTCTTAAAGCAGCATTTTCATGAAGTTTAAAACAGTCATCATCGCTTTTCTGATCATGCTTGGGGCCATTGGTTCCGCGAACGCCGCGACCGACGTGACCGGTGAAATCTACGGAGAGGTGATCGCAACAATAACAATGAAAGATGCGGGAATCCCCTATGGCGTCACCATAGACGATATTAATTTCGGTGAAGACTGCGATAACACAATGCAGACCTGCTTTATTAAGGGCTTTTCCTGGGCGGATAAAACCGGATGGACGTATTGGGACGGAAAAGGGCTTCAGAGCCAGCTGGGAGCAGGTGTATTCCCGAACGCGTACATCGCCAAAGCAATGTACAACGGAAACCTGGGCGGCTATATATGGGGTGAAAAATTCGGCTGGGTCAGCCTGTCGGCCTGCGACGGCCTGGGCATTGCCGCCTGTACCGCAACATACTGCAACTGGACCGGCAGTTATTGTGAGGTTGATAAATCCGTCCGTGTACCCGAAGTCAGCGCGCAGGACGCGAACAACTGGGGCGCGTACATAGACTTCTGCCCATTAAAAACGACCCAGCCTGCCTGCGAATCCGCGGATTCAAACCCATATTGTAACTGGGACGCCGGTGACGGTGTTTGCGTATTTGATTCAGTTGCCAACCCGAACGGCCAGCCGCTGCGCGGTTATGCCTGGAGCCAGTATCTGGGGTGGATCAAATTCGGCCCCGAAGCCGGAGACACGGAATTTACCGGCGCTTTCACCAAATGGTTTCCGGATTTAACACCCCCAGTCCTGAAAGCCCTGAATACCGACAACGCCTGGATTCCGAACAGCAGTGCGACGGGAACCATCAGCTGGCCCGAGTTTGCCGACGAAAACGATTCATCCATCGATACCGCTAACAGTTTCATTACAGTAAATACCGATACCGGAGCCGACTTTGCCGGCTGTCCGTCAGTGGTTGGCGGCCCATACCAGAACGGCGACATGATCATCAGTCAGGGCGGGGACGGCGCTGTAAATCTGAGTTTTCCCGAAATCGGCCTGATCGGAGCACCCCCACATGGTTTTTGTAAATATATGATGGGAGGCGTAATCTACAATGGTTCGGGCTTTGGTTATTATTTTGGCCCCGAGGGCGCCGCCGCCGCCGCAGCAGACGGAGTGAATATTTTAAGTCCTGCTCCAAGCACTTATGCCCCTAACCCGGTAACCTTATACGTAAGAGCCGGCGATCTTGATCTGTCCGCCTCATCTCTCATTCCAAACGGCGCCGGAGCTGTGGCCGACGGAAATGACATCATCGATATTACTTTCAGTCCGCGGGACATCGGAGGCAATCCCATTATTGCCGTCAAATCCGCCCTGATTCCGGGAGTGCTTCCGGAACCTGTGCAGGCTAGCTGGGTCCGCGATGTGGAAATTCTGTATGACCTCAGCGACAACAGCGATTTTGGCTTCGACCGGATCGACCCCACCCGCAATCTTGGTACCCCGGCCCCAATTGATATCGAAAGCCAAACATATTCTTACACCGACTCGATCACGTACCCGTTTACCGGAGTTGCCGCCAGCCTGCCTCATAGTGCCGGAGACTACCTGCTGGGCACAGTCGGGTTCGCCCCCACGGCTTCGGTCGGAAATATCCTTGAGCTGAACGACATCACTATAAACACGGTGGATGCCACACTGCCGGCGCTTTCCCCGGTTTTGCCGGCCATAGACACCAGCTCGGCCAATCTGGTAGACAATTCAAGCGTCGCCCTTCCCGCCAATCCCCTTCCCTATTCCTATAACTTTATTCCCGCCCTCGAAGTCACAGGCGGTAATCTGAACGCGGATTTTATTGTGCTGGGCCAACCGGTTGAAGCCGCTTTTAATATCATAAACAACAGCAGTGACGATCTTGGTGAATACAGCTTCGACCACATTCTGAACTACACCAATATCAGCGGCGGAATAGGCAAAGAAGTTCTGGAAATCAACAGCATTAACCTGAACGGTACATCTGACACCGCCGGCCGCACCGATCCCGACAGCGCCGAAACCCGCTACGGTCTGCTCCGTGGCTCCCTTAACGACCAGGGAATCAATCAGTTCCACAGTGCGAGCCGGAACTATCACCCGCCGATCTACAATTTCAACTCAAACACCAATACAAGCGGCATTTATCAGGTCGACGGCACCTATTACGTCAGTCCTGACGACCCATGTCGCCAGACTTCTTCCTGCCCGTCAGTCAGTATCGACCGCAGCGACTTTCTTGGCTCTGATCTGGCCTCCGGCAGCACCAACAGTTACACTTTCGGCTTCACCCCTTCACAATTCCTTGGCCAGGCCCTCAGCGCCCAGGTGGAATTCGGTATTACTCAGTACATGGCCTACCACGCCCCGTCAAGCACTTTCCCCCAGTTCGCCATTTACCCCGCCAACGCTTATATAGACGGCATCGAAGTGAAGTCCATAGGCCTTGGCACAAGCGGAACGGTTGGCGGAGGACAGGTCTACGAAACGGTCGGCGGCCGCGACCTTGATATTGTTTCAACCACATCATCAGCCGATCTGCGGCGCGAAATCCGTAAAAATGTGGCCTCCCTTACAAGAACCATTTCCCCCTGCCCCGCTCCGCAGTCCCTGACCAGCCTTACCACAACTCACGGAGGCTGCATCGCAGTGAATGATAACAATAAAACTGTTGTCGCTGTTTATTCCGGCCCGGGTACGATTGACCTTGGCACCGGCCTCATTATTTCCATTCCCGATTACCGGTACACGATCATCTTACTTGACGGCGCCGACCTTAATATCAGAAGCAATATCAGCTATGGAGCCTTCACCGGCAACTCTCTGGGTATGATCGTGATGCAGGATGCCAATGGTAGCGGCGGTAACGTTTATATTGATCCCGCCCCGACCAATATCGTCGGCCTGCTTTACGCCGAGGGAAGCCTGCTCAGCCGTAATACTGCCGGGCAGTTCTACTACGGTGCCGGAGGAAATGCCAACGATCTTAAAAACCAGCTTTACTGGCAGGGCAGCATTGCCTCGTACAACACCATTGGCGGCGGTCCGAATAAGGTGGTTCCGCAAAACGTTAGCTGCATAGCCTGGGGCAACGATGTCGCCAACTGCAGTCAGGCTTACGACCTGGATTTCATCAGGCGTTTTGCCACCATTAACGATACGGGCGTTGTCTTTGCTCCTGCAGGTTACCTGTTCAGCGGCGGCGGTTCCTGTGAGGCAACTGCCCCAAACCCCAATTGCTCCCTTGGATCTTTGCCCACCACTGTTAGTCTGACCACAGGTTTGGCCATTGACACGGCCAATTCAAAATCCCTCGACACTTTCTTCATAGAAAGAGATAATCGCCCCGTCCCGCCGGGTTTCAGTTCCAGCGGCGGTCTCACCAGCTCTCAGGAAATCCGATAAGATTTTTTTAAATGCCCTATGCTCGAAGTTCTGTTCCAAAATTCTCTCATCACTGTTCGCTCACTAAATATTCTGCTAGCTCTGGGTTTCCTGTTTACAGGTACTTTTCTTCTACGGTACGTCAATCGGCATAAAATGAATACTGCCTTTGTCACGGAATATTTCCCCTATGTTCTTCTGGCCGCGCTTTTCGGAGGCAGAGCGGCTTATGTCCTCAGCAACATTTCCGAGTTTCAGAATTACTGGATTTCACTGATTTATGTATGGGACCTGAAATTCAGTTTTTTTGGCATGCTGGCAGGCGCCCTTCTTGCAGTTTTTCTGGCCTCGCGTAAAAACAGGGAGGATTTCTGGTCCTGGTCCGATGCTCTGTTTCTGTCTTCAATGGCCATGCTAATATTTGTGCATGTCGGATATTTTTTTGCGGGAAAGGAATATGGCCTCCCAACCAATTTGCCGTGGGGTATCGCCCTTGATGTAAAGCACATACCCTTTGTGTCCCCAATTCATCCAACACAGCTTTACGCGGCACTTTTAACCATGCTTTTGCTAATTTACAGTGTGAAGGCCAGCAAACGGATTCATCTTTCAGGTGTGGTAGGAACAAGGGCTCTTATGATTTACAGTCTGGGAATGTTTGGTATCGATTTTATGCACGGATCACCTTCCGGCTACCTTAAAATCGCCTACGGAATAGTGGCCGCCCTGGCTTTTATCGGCTATATTCATTGCTCACATAAAACTCATATTATCACTTAACTTTCAACCATGCCTTCTTTTATCACTGACATTTTCAATCTGCTTCCATCGGACACATTTGGCACAGTCAAAATCGCCTTTCTGGCTTACTTTGCGTTACTGTGGCTGGCCATCATCATATGGGTGACAAAAGACGCCCTCCAAAGAAGCAACAGTATTTTCTTCCAGGCCTTTTCTATTTTGCTTAACATAGTCGTACCCATTTTAGGAGTGCTTCTTTATCTGATTATCAGACCCGGAAAAACGCGTCTTGAGCGCTATTACGAAGAACTCGAGCGGAATATGCTGGAAGGTGACAATCAAAACGAACAGAACGCCTGCGGCAAATGCCTGACACCAGCCGATAAGGATTACAGTTTTTGCCCGAATTGCGGAGAGAGTCTAAAAAGAACGTGTACCGAATGCAAAAAATCTTTCCCAAATGTTTGGAGTATTTGCCCATTTTGTGGTAATGAATATGCAGATAAAGAAAAACATAAAAAAGTTGCACGGAAAAAAACCAATTAAATAATTTTAGATTATGGATCGTTTTCTACACTTAAAGTATTATTTCATTCCATTGCCTGATCCGAATTTTCAGTTTACTAAACTGACGATTTTGATTGGACTTCTTATGATTCTTGCAGGTATCGCGCTTGGAATCTACCGAAAAAAATATCTGAAAGATCCGATTGCCAGAAAAATTCTTAAGATTTACCCCGGAAGACTGCGTCTCTTCGGATTCCTCGTTTTGCTCCTGTTGATTTTCAGGGAACAGGGCATCCCCTATCTTTCCATGCGGTTATGGTGGTTTGTTATTCTGATCATGTTCCTGTACAGCTTTCTTAAATTAGCCTTTAGTTACAAAAAAGAATATTCCAGGCGAAAGGAGAGGGTAAAGAAAAATATCAGCAGACACAAATATCTTCCCAAAAAGAAGCGTTAACCGATTCGCCGATGCAGGAAATCAAGTTCAAAAAGAGCAGGTGGATTAATTTAGTTCAGCCATGCAGTGAAGATTTGGCAAAACTGGCAAAAAAATACCGCTTTCACGAACTGGACCTGGAAGACTGCCTTCAGAAAACCGAAAGACCAAAAATAGATGAATATGACAAATACCTATTCATAATTCTTCAGTTTCCCGTTTATAGCAGCAAATATCTTCGCTTCGATACGGAACAACTGAATATGTTTATCGGTCAGGATTACCTGATCACGATCCACAATGGTGAACTTAAGGCACTTAATGAAATGGCAGACGCCTGTCAGCAGTCTCTGAAGTCACGAAGACTGCTCTTTGGTGAGAAGCCGGGTACCGGCTATCTTCTTTACGAGATAATTAGTGTGCTTTTTGACGCCATTTTTCCTGTCACCGACAAAATACAGGCATCGCTGAAGAAGATTGAAGATGAGATTTTTGAATCCAAACGCGCCAAAGATGAGCTTTTCAACATCATGATCCTGAAGAAGAACGTGATAACCCTTCGCAAGATTCTTCTGCCCCAAAGGTCGGTCGTTGCCACCCTGGAACACAAACAGAAACGCTTTCTTCCGGAGGATCTGGTGATTTATTTCGACGACATTGTGGACCAGATCGAAAGCCTGTGGAACATTCTGGGAACGCAAAAAGAAATCATAGAATCGCTTGAAGACACGAATGAATCCTTGCTCTCTCACAACATCAACCTGACAATGCGCACGCTTACAGTTTTTTCGGCTATCATGCTGCCCCTTACCTTTCTAACGGGTTTGTTCGGTATGAACGTACAATTACCATTTACTGACGCGCACCTTCATGTCGAACATTTTTGGACCATCATAATCATAATGGGAATCGTCGGCATAGTCCTGTTTACCACTTTTAAGTGGAAAAATTGGCTTTAACACAGTTAAACTTGCAGAAAAAAACTATATCTGATACACTTACTCTGTTATCTTTACCAAATCATTCCCTCCAACCTATATGAAAACCGTGCAAAAGAAAGCGACCGCCACCAAACACGAACAAAAAAAGAAAGTTATTTCCGCCTATGCCAAACACGATAAAGATACCGGATCCGCGCAGGTACAAATTGCTATTCTTACCAGGCGCATCAACGAACTGACCGATCATCTGAAGGAACATAAAAAAGATAACCATTCCCGTCGCGGCCTTCTTTTGATGGTAGGCAAAAGACGAAAACTCCTGAATTATCTGAAGAACTCCAAGCCCGAAGTTTACGAGGAAGTCATCAAGGGACTGGAACTACGCAAATAAACACCCGCGCCGGAATCATGAAAGAAAGTTTCAAATGATTGCCTCTGCGATCAAAAGAGACAGCCACTTGAAACTTTCATAGGTTCCGGACACATATAAAATCTCTTATCTACATAATTTTACTATGTTATGGAACCTAAAACTTTTACTTTACCCCTGGGAAACAAGGAGTTTGTTGTTGAAGTAGGCAAAATGGCTCAACTGGCTAACGGAAGCTGTACTGTGCGCTATGGCGACACGGTTATTCTTGCAACAGCCACCATGAGCAATGAAGCCCGTGAAGGCGTGAACTTCCTGCCGCTCATGGTCAATTATCAGGAAAAAATGTACGCCAGCGGCGTCATTAAATCCAGCCGCTTTATTAAACGCGAAACCCGACCAAGTGATGACAAAATTCTGATGGCCCGCGTGGCAGACCGAACCTATCGCCCACTTTTTCCAAAAGGATTTCATCGCGATATTCAGGTCATGCTTACCACCCTGTCTTACGACCGCGAAAACGAGCACGATATGATAGCCACAATTGCCGGCTCTGTAGCCCTGAGCATTTCCGATATCCCATTTGAAGGGCCAACCGCCACAGTCCGTGTAGGATTGATTGAAGGCGAATTGGTCCTCAATCCAACAGCCGAAGCCCGAACTAAATCGGATCTTGATTTGATTGTTTCCAGCGATACCAATCATGTCATTATGATTGAAGCCGGAGCCAACGAAGTAACGGAAGAAAAAATGCTGGAAGCGATTGATTTTGGGAAAAAATGGGGTCAAAAAATAGTCCGCTTCATTCAGGATATACAAAAGGAAGTTGGAATTGAAAAACTGGAATTCACGACTCCTGAGAAGAATCCAATTATCGTGGATCATGTCAGTAAATACGCAGACAAAGTTCTGGATGCCCTTTTTCATAAAACAGGTAAGCTGGATCGTTACAATTACTTCCGTGAAATAGCCAAGGAGGTCAAAGAGGCTCTGGAAGACCAATTAGACGAGAATGAACTGAAGCAGATTGGTGAAGTAGTCGATAAACTTGTCAAAGATACAGTTCGCAAGAACATTCTGGAAAACGATAAGCGTATTGGTGGACGTAAAATGGACGAAATCAGGCCACTCAGCGTCGAAGCCGGTTTTCTACCACGAACTCATGGCTCTGCCTTGTTCAATCGTGGCGAGACACAAGGGCTGACCACTTGCACTCTCGGAGCTCCCGGTGATGCCCAGATAATTGATGGGATTGAAGGAGAGAGTAAAAAAAGCTATTTTCACCATTACAACTTCCCGCCTTTTTCCGTAGGTGAAACAAGCAACCGACTTTTCACGGGTAACCGTGAAGTCGGACACGGAAGCCTAGCCGAAAGAGCTCTGATGCCTGTTCTTCCCAAAAAAGAAGATTTTCCTTATACCATTCGCACCGTTACCGAAATTCTGGCTTCAAACGGCAGTAGTTCCATGGCAGCAACATGCGGCAGTTCACTGGCTCTGATGGACGCCGGCGTGCCCATTAAGAAAGCAGTAGGCGGCGTGGCTATGGGTCTGATGACCGATCACGAAAACCCTGAAAAATACCGTATTCTGACCGATCTTCAGGACGAAGAAGACATGGGCGGTGACATGGATTTTAAGGTCACCGGCACCCGGGACGGCATCACAGCCATTCAGATGGATATTAAACTGAAGGGCCTGCCTCATCATATCTTCGAAGAAGCACTGGAATCAGCCAGAAAAGGTCGCCTGCACATTCTGGACGCTATGGATAAGGTCATTTCAGCCCCCCGCCCGGAGCTGTCCCCTTTCGCGCCAAGACTGCTTTCTATGCAGGTCAATCCCGAAAAGATCCGATTTATTATTGGCCCCGGCGGAGAAATGATCAACCGTATCATTGCAGAAACCGGTGTACAGTCCATTGATATCGAAGATGACGGTTCTGTAGTAATTACCTCGGTAAACGGTGAATCCGCCAAAAAGGCTGAAGAATGGGTCAAGCAGTTAACCGCTGATCCGGAAGTAGGCAAAATTTACGAAAACAGCAAGGTAACCAAAGTTCTTGAATTCGGCGCCATCGTTGAATTTATGCCAGGCAAAGAAGGTATGGTTCACGTTTCGGAAATAACTGATTCCTTTGTGAAGGACGTCGCGTCCGTCATCAAAGAGGGCCAGATCGTCAACGTGAAACTGCTGGCCATCGACGTGGCCCAGGGCCGCTTTAAGCTGACTATGAAGGGCATCCCTCAGCCAAAGGCTTAAAATAAGCTACACGGCCTTCCTTACAAAACTCGTAACGGAATTACTTTCCAGATACTGCTCAACCGTCTTTTCACCGTCTTTTACAAAAGTCTGTTTGATAAGAGCCGCTTCTTCACGAAACTTTTTTTCCTTTCCCTGCATAATCCTATCCATGATCTCGGCAGGTTTTCCCTCGCTTTTGAGTTGATCTGCCCAAATCTCACGCTCCTTTATTACAACATCCTCGGGCAAATCTTCGGGGCTGATGACTTCGGGATTCATCGCAGTTATGTGCATGGCAATGTCGCGGGCTTTTTCGGCATCTTTTGACTTCAGATTCACAATGGCCCCCACCTTACTGTTCGTGTGAAGATACTCACCAATCCCCCCGCCTTCAATCACGTCGACCTCAATACTCATGTTTTCACCAAGCCTGGCAAAAAGGGCTTTAATCGAAGGTTCAGCTTCGCTTTTGGCCACGTCCACACCACTTTTTAAGGCCGTTTCAGCGGCTTTGTTGGCAATGGCCGTAAACTCTTCATTCTTGGCTACAAAATCTGTTTCACAGGAAAACTTCACGATGACTGCCGTATCATTCTTGGTTTTAGTAACAATAATTCCTTCACGCATTGCGCGATCCGCTTTTTCAGCGGCCTTAGTTGCACCTTTCTTACGAAGAATCTCAATTGCCTTTTCTTCATCTCCGCCAGCCTCTTCCAAAGCTTTCTTGCAAGCCATCATAGGAATACCCGTTCGCTGACGTAGTTCGTTCACCTGTTGTGCTGTAATTGCCATAATTAAAAAGAGTTTAGGTAGTAAAAAGTGTACTATTTCTTAGATTCCTCTTCCTTTTTCTCGTCTTTGATCTCATTTGGCTTAAGGGCGACTTCATCAAGTTCCTGCTCTTTGGTCTTAAGTGTCAAAGCTTCCTCAAGCTGACATGACCAGTCATAGATAAACGCCACTTTCTTCCATCGACCGGAAAGCGCCGCAAACCCCATTCTGAACATTATGGCAATCTGCAGAATCAGAACAATGTCCATCAGTAAATCGATGACCGTAAAAAGCTTGGACATAAAAAAGACAATTGCCAGCAAAAGCCCCTGCTTGCCATGAAAACGGCAAAATTCGCTGTCTTTTTTAAGGTAAAACGGGACAATAGCCAGAAAGCCGAAATAACTCATGGCCGCGATAGTCCTTTCATGCAGCGTGGTCATTTCCTGACGCTCAGTCTCAGGCTTTTTCTTCTCAGGTTTTTCCTCTTTTTGCTGTTCAGCATTAGTCTGAGCTTCTTCCGTCACCCCTTCTTGTTCTCCGGTTGCCTCATTTTTTACTTCATCAATCATATTCTTGTTCTTAATTTTTAGTCCCTATTTATTAACCTTCACCGCCTCTCTGGCCAATCCAAGAATATATTCCAGAGACTTTATGGCATCATCATTCGCCGGAATCGGATAATCAACCTGATCGGGATCAGCATTGCTGTCAACAATACCCACCACAGGAATTCCCAGTGTACGCGCCTCTTTAACGGCAATATGATCACGGACAATATCAGTAACAAAAAGAACATCAGGCTTTCCTTTCATGTTTTCCACACCGGAAAGTGAAACTGAAAGGTCCTGAATTTTCTTTCGAAGCTTATTCTGCTCTTTTTTAGTATATTTGGAAAGCTTCCCATGTGCATCATCATCCTTGAGCTGTTTAAAGTAATCGATGCGCTCCTTAATGGTTTTCCAGTTGGTAAGAAGCCCTGGAATCCATTTGTCAGTCACAATAGGCATACCGGTTTCTTCCTTTATCTGATAAAGAAACTTACGGCACTGCTGTTTGGTACCCACAAATAGGACTTCTTTCTTATCTTTGGCCATTCGGGAAAGAAATTCCAGAGCAAAAACAAGCTTATCAGCGGTCTTTTTAAGATCAAAAATATGGATCCCGTGACGTGCGCCATAAATATAGGGCTTCATCTTAGGGTTCCATCGGCTGGTCGGATGACCAAAGTGCACGGCATTGGCGGCCATGTCTTTTAACGAAACATCACTCATAATCCTTGGGGTTAACCTGCCGGCCGGCAGGCGGGCACCTGATTTCGTCACTTCAACTCGTAAGTCCCCCATTCGAGGGGCAGGATGAGCCAATCGGAAACCAAGCTAATTTAATTAAGCCCAAAAAGTCTATCAGAGCTGAGCAGTAAAAGCAAAGTCTATTTTTAACGAACCAACTCCACCACCGATTCCATATGATTTGTTTGCGGAAACAGGTCAAAAAGAGCTACGGACTTGATTTTATAGTCTTTGAATTTAGGTAAATCCCTGCCTAACTGTTCCACGTTACAGGAAATATAAATCATCACCGCAGGCCGGAGCTTTTTTAGCTGAATCACTGTTTCCTCGTCCATGCCGGAACGGGGCGGATCCGTAATGACGTAAAGGTCACCGGACGGAAGCTTAACTTGCTTGAGGCGTTTGGCATCCATACAAATTGCATCAACATTTTTGAGTCCGTTTAGTTTAATATTTTCTTTGGCCGCCAGTGTACAACCCTCAAAACTCTCAACACTGGTCACTCCCTTAAAAAGATCAGCATTTACTATGCCAAAAGCCCCCACCCCGCCATACAAATCCAGCAGATGAGCGCCTGAGGTATCGTATTTCTTCAGAAGATCATGCACGTACTCGTGCATCTTTTCGGCCATGACCGAATTATTCTGAAAAAAGCCCTGCGCACTGTAACGAAAGGTCTTGCCCTTGATTTTTTCCTCTAAAGTATCAGTCCCCTTCACCACTTCATAGTCTTCACCGATACTCTGTGAACTTTTGGCTTTTATGTTGGTGATTAAGACATTATTGGCCGTTGAAACCTTTGCATACTCATTCACCTTCTTCACCGCCTGATCGTAACGAAGCGAATTGTTATTAAGGACAATAGAAACCGAGGAATCGTTCTGTGGTGTGCGAATAACTGTATACTTGTAAGTACCATCATGCGATTTCAGGTGAAAGGCATCGTAAGCCTGCCTGCCGGTAGGCAGGTCCGGCCCAAAAAACTCTTCCACTTCTTTTTTAAGCTCATTGAGCCTGGGCGTTGAAATATAGCAGTAGTCAATGGCCAGTGGTTTCCACCATTTCCCCTTTTCGCGAAAACCTAAACCATCAGGCGTAAAAGTCATATCCATGCGGTTTCGGTAATCCCATTCCGCGCCGTAAAAGACCCGCACATCGGCGTAACCGATTTCGGAAACCAGCCGTTTCTTCTTGTTTTCCAGTTGTATTTCGTAAGGAAGATATTGCGTGGCGCAACCTCCGCACCGACCAAAAAAGGGGCATTTTGCCTTTCCGGTCCTCATTTGTTCTAATTTTTCTTGATTCATAATGTCATAATACAATATACCCCCTACCTCTCCCTGACACATATAGCAAATCTTACACAAAACTGCACCATACAATGTATAGTCACTACTACCGCTATGGGTAAAATTTGCTATATACTTCCAGGTATGTACCCGGACAATTCTATTGATTATAATAACAACATGACAACACCCAAAGTCACCATCGGCGTGCTACTATACAAAGACGAAAAGTACCTGGCCCACAGCCTGTCCAGCCTGCTGGATCAGGACTACGAGAGCATTGAATATATTTTCCGCGACCAGAGCCCGAATGGCGAAGTATATGACTACCTGCTTCATGCCCACCCTGAGTTTTTTCATAAGGCAAAAATCAAGCGGGCCAAGAACTTAATGCACTGTGGCGGCCATAACGCCATAATCCGCGAAATGATGAAAAACGGCAGTGAGTATTACATCTGCGCCAGCAACGATATGCTTTACCCCAGTGATTTCGTCAGTCATATCATCCGCGGCATGGAAGGTTCTGAACCCAGACATTACGTGGCCACCTCTAAACTCATGCAATGGGATTACAAAAAGATGCTCACCGGCGATATTGAAGGCTCTAAAACAGGCATTGTCGACAGTTACGGCATCGGCATCACCAAAGGCCACCATTTTTACGACATCGGCCAGGGAAAAGACGAAAAAGACGTGGAAATTCCCACAAAAATGCTCGGCCCTTCGGGAGCTTTAGCTGTTTACCACAAAGATGCGCTTGAAGCCATCGCATACAAAACCGATAAGGGCAAAACTGAGTATTTCGACGAAAACATGCACTATAAAGGCGACGTCGATCTGGCTTACAGGCTAAGTTGGGCGGGCTTTCCCTGCTACCTGGCTAAAGACGTGAAAGTTTACCACGACCGTCAGGTGGGCGAAAAAGGAAAAGGTCACCTGGCAAAGCTAAAAGCGCATCACCAAAAAGACTTATGGGCAAAAGCAGACTCACTTAAAGGACATCTGATCACCCTGGAAAAGAATTTTGACAAACGCTTCAGCTTTTCCGTAAAGTTCAGAACCTTCCTGAATAATTTCATGCGCGGGCTTTATACTGCGCTTCTGGCCCCTGGAATGCTCAAGGTTTACACTGAAGTCAGAAAACTCAAAGAAGAAATTGAAAAAAGAAAAAGGGCCATCCAAAAGAATGTCTCCCCGACGGAGATCGAATCC
>JAHJFD010000028.1 GCA_018825145.1 Patescibacteria group bacterium | reverse complement strand
TACCGAACTGGGCTTCACAGGCAAACATCTGGACAGTGAAACAGGACTCAATTATTACGGGGCCAGATACTACGACCCGGTCACGGGAAGGTTCATCACAATGGATCCTCTCCTCCTGAATCTCGATAAAATGTCACAGGCACAGAGGAATGCCTTTTTAAGCAACCCGCAGAACCTGAATATGTATTCGTATGCTTATAATAATCCCACAAGGTTTGTTGATGCGAATGGTGAGGCCGGTGAAGACTTTCATTTTTTGGGTACGGAATACTTTGGAGTTATTGCAGGGTTGGATACTCTGGATGCATTTGAAATTGCCTATCATGACTATGGTGTTGATTTGAACCCCAAAACAAACCCTTATGCAAGCGAGCAAATAAGGGCTGAGTACCATTTTCCGAGTGAAGCAAGAGTTTCTGAAGCCATGACGGCAGCATTTGAGTCCTTAGACAATGCAGACATGGGAGTGGCTCTGCATGTTAGCGACGACTATTTTACTCAGGGTGATTATGGTCCAGAATATGGGCATGCGGCTGATCTGTGGACAACTGATTGGTCATGGTGGTCTGATTTAAATACCGCGCAGTTTAAAACAGCTGCCTATTCCAGCTTCCTAAATCTTAGGGAATTTAATAAAATAAAAAATGGAACAAATGGGTTAACAGACGAGGAGTATGATCAAAGAAGTCAGGAAATATTTAAAGAAAATGAGAGAAAAATTGATAATTATCTGAACGCAAAAACTTATGAGGACAAGTATGAAGCACTTTATTCAGATGAGGCTGAAGAATAATAATTAATTAAAATTCATATGGCCCATATCGCAGTCGTTCTATTGTCGCTGATGGCACCAGTTCTAATAGGTTTTTCCGATCAATCAGTTTGGTCTTTTTGGAAAAAGTATTTAATTGTCTTTCTTATCCAACTATTTATTGGTGGTGTTATAGGCTTTTGGGTATTCGATTCATTCCACGGTACCCAAGCAAGTGGGCTGATGAGTCTCGTACTTCTTTATTGCATCAATTTTAGCTTCTTTGGAATATCAATATTCACATTGATTAGACATTTTAGGTCTAAAGAGGTTAAATCGATTATTGTTGCCGCAAATCTGGGTTTTCTAATTGTTGTGTTACCGATAATTACATTTCATGTAACGGGTAGTGGGGTGTTTCTGGATTTTTATGAAAAATTAACCGCATTTAAGTTGATCGGTGTTACTCCAAAGCAGGTAATGCTTCACCTAGTATCGCTACTAATTTTCGGATTCACTTTTGGCTTCCTCAGTTGGTTCGTGACCTTGATTCGAAGGGGCTAAACTGGCCTTTTTCAAAGAGCCGTATGGAAAGAATCTTATCCTGATACGCATGCACCACAAGAACGCCAGAGCCCTGCATGTGTTTGCTATTGCTGGTGTTCCGGGCTTTTTGATAGGCACGCAAGCTGCTTACGGGTTTATTGGTGGTATAATGAGCGGTGAATCCACCTCTCTTTTCTTGGATCAGATTACCATTATAATTGCTGGCCTGTTGTTAGGCTCAGTTTTTGGTTTAATCGGCATCCTTCTGAATAAAATCATCACAATGCTGAGTGTAAAGTGAATTCTGCCTGCTGACGCTTTGCAATTGAGAACTTCAGATTAATCTTAATCTTTACATAAAGCCTGTCTTTTGTTAGTCTTCTCGAGCCTTAAAAGGATTAAAATCCGATTTTATGCATTTGAACGAAATGGCCAGAGAGCTCCAGATAACGACGCAGGAACTGCGTCGGGAACTCGCGAAAACCAATTTCGGCATTAGCCCCGGAGCTCATGAAATCGATGATAACCTTTCGATGGGGATCATACGTTTTCTGAAAGGCAAAATTAAACCCACACTCAAAAACAGGCGTGTGACTGTCATTATGAAGGATGGTTCGGTGTCCAAAAAGAAGGGAGAGGGAGAAGAAGAGGCCAAAGAAAAGGAGGAGAAAAAGGAGACAAAAAAACCGCCCAGGCGTGCCATGACCAAAAAGGAAAAGGAAGCACTGGAAGCCGAAAAAAGGCGGGAGACGGCAGAAAAGGAGAAAAAAGAAGAAACGGAAGAAAAAAAAGTGGACCGAAGCTATGTTCCAAAAAATGCCCCGCGAGCCGTTTCTGATGGCGGTAAAGCTCTTCATGTATCCCGGCGAATTGAAATCGGCACTGTGGAAAAGCAAGAAGTGGGAGGAGGGGGACTGCCAAGAACTTACTACAAAAGCAAAAAGAAGAAACGCGGAAAACATGCGAGTCAGGAGTTGGGGGATGATCTGGAGATCATCAGTAGACATCCGGGCCGGAAAATCAAGATAGCGAAAGTGTCCTATCAGGAAGAATTGGCAGATGAGCTAAGTGCCGAAGAGATTGAAATCATGAAGGAGCAGGACCGCGAACACTTCCGCGCTCAGAAGAAAAACCGCGCCTCCAGTCAAAAGCGCGGCCCTAAAGAACAGCCGCAGATTAAAGCGAAAATCGGTGTTGTCGAAGTACCTGCCATTATCAGCCTTAAAGAGTTTGCCGAGAAAGCCGGTCTTTCCGTCACGGCGGTTATTGCCACCCTGCTCAAAAACGGCATGATGGCAACTATCAATCAGCAACTGGATTTTGACACGGCCGCCATTGTAGCCGATGAACTCGGGGTGGAAATCAAAAAGAAAGAAGAAGAAGCCAACGTCAAAGATCTTTTTGAAGGTGATTTGTCCAAATTGTTGCAGGACGAAAAGAAAAATCTTGTCACGCGGCCGCCCATCATAAGTATTATGGGGCATGTCGATCATGGGAAGACTAAGCTGCTCGATTACATCCGTAAAAGTAATGTCGTGGCGGGTGAGGCGGGAGGAATTACACAGCACATAGGTGCTTATCAGGTGGAAAAGAACGGCCATTTGATTACTTTTTTAGACACGCCCGGACACGAAGCCTTTACCAGTATGCGCGCACGCGGAGCCAAGGCAACCGACATCGCGATTCTGGTGGTGGCGGCCGATGAAGGGGTGAAGCCTCAGACAGTCGAAGCTATCAACCATGCCAAAGAAGCTGGTATTCCGATCATTGTAGCCATAAATAAAATCGACAAACCCAATGCCAATCCCGAAAAGGTAAAAGGTGAATTGGTCGAATATGGACTTCAGTCTGAAGACTGGGGAGGGAAGAATATCATGGTGCCTGTTTCCGCACACACAGGAAAAGGAATAGACACCCTGCTGGAGATGATCCTTCTGGTTGCGGAAATGGAGGATCTGCAAGCAAATCCAAACAGGCCGGCCGTGGGAACAGTCGTTGAATCTCACCTTGATAAAGCTCTGGGACCGGTGGCCACTATTCTGGTGAACACAGGTACGCTTCGGGTGGGGGACAGCGTGGTTGTCGGAACTTCCATCGGTAAGATCAAGGCAATGCATGATCACAAGGGCAGAAATCTTGTTTTGGCGCCTCCTTCCGCGGCCGCCCGGATTTCCGGACTCTCGAAAGTACCCCAGGCCGGCGATATACTGCAGTCTTTCACGTCAGATAAAATAGCCAAAGAAAAAGCCCAGAAGCTGATACAAATGAATGCCGTTCGTGAAGAAAGAATGAGCGGTTCTATGGTGGAACGTCTTGTGTCCGGTATAAGCTCCGGCGAAATAAACTTCCTGAAGATTGTGCTAAAGGCTGACACCAAGGGTAGCCTGGAAGCCATCATGCAGTCACTCCAGAAGATAAAAGGGTTTGATGTGGCCATCAAAGTGATCCACTTCGGTGTCGGCAGCTTTGCGGATACCGATGTCATAATGGCCAGCGCCAGTCAGGCTCTTCTGGTCGGTTTCCATGTGAAGGCGAGTAGCCATGTGATGAAACTTGCGGAAAAGGAGGGGGTGGATATCAAGAGCTATGACATTATTTATAAGCTGATCGAAGACATGAAGGCGATTTTGTCCGGCATGCTGACGCCCGAAATCAATGTAGTTGAACTGGGCAAACTTGAAATTAAGGAAATCTTCCTGAACAAAAAGAAGTGGGTGATCGCGGGTGCCCGAGTCACCGATGGCAGGGTAGAGGCCAATGCGATGGCTCGCGTGATGCATGACGGAGAAACTCTTTTTGAAACCAGACTGGAGTCACTCAAGCACGTTAAACAAGACGTCAGTGAACTTGAAAAGGGATCCGACTGCGGAATCAAAATAGCCACGCCAAAGCCGGTTGAGCCGGGTGACGTGCTGGAAGTATTTAAGGTTGAAAAGATTGAACGACATCTGGACTAGTCAAAGGCCGTTCGTTTGTGTTAAAATGCCCGCGAACTATAATATAAAAATAAAACAATGAAGAAGTTATATTTGGTAAGTACGATCATTGTAGCGGTACTGATACTGGTTCTTGCTTTTGCGCAATTCGGATCCACGTGCGTTTGGTATCTTATAGGTACAAATACACATCCAGTTATGGTACTCCTTTGGGTGGCGGGACTGGGGGCGATAATGGGCGGATTGTTAGTCTTATGGTGGAAGACGCCGAAAGAAGGGGGTGCAGGAAGTGAAGGAGGGGATAATGAAGAAGAGGGGTCTGTATAAAAATTGTGTTCATAGGATAGAACAAAAAAGTTGCCCATGAGCAAAAATTGGATACTATTTTTAAAATAAATTTTTTTTTGGTCAACTATAAATGATGGCTAAAACAAGCCATTTTTTTTATTTAGAACAAAAAATCATTCTTATTTACTTGCAAATGAAAAAATAGCTATGTATAAATTATGTGCTCGAAGAAGTTGACAGAAACACAGAACAATAAAAAAACGAAACGTCTGTTTATTTAAAAAATATTTCGTTCTTTTTTAGCTTTCAATTATGCTCAAGCAACTTTTCAGTTCCAACGCGCGGGTAAAACTGCTCAAAACATTTCTTCTGAATCCCGACGAGGAGTTTTTTATCCGCGAACTTACCCGCAAGCTCAGTGAGCAAATCAACTCCATAAGGCGCGAGCTGGACAACCTCAAAAAAATCGGCCTTCTAAAAAGCCGTGTCCGTAACCGCAGAAAATATTATTACATAAACAAGGGATTTCTTATTTTTAATGAACTTCGTGATATGTTCGTGAAGGCCAGCAGTAACGATGAGCAAATGGGCCGCGCTATTTCCAAGATGGGCGAAGTGCATTTTCTCCTCCTCACGGGTAAATTCGTGAATAAAATTTCGTCTATAGATCTTTTATTGGTAGGAGAAGTTGATAAAACGAAACTGCAGAAATATCTGGATGAAACACTGAAAGGCAAAAAGGATATCAAGTTCACCATCATTTCCAAAAAAGACTTCCTTTACCGCCTGGAATGCAATGACAAGTTTGTGAAAGAAATTTTGTCCGGCGAAGGAAATATCATCCTGATCAACAAACTGAAAAAAGAGCTGGAAAGAATGGTAAAGTAAAAAGCGCTTGCAAAAACCCGCGAAGGAATTTAAAATACACAGGCTTTTTTAAATTTGAATCAAATGCATCCGACCATCGAAGTTATCCAGAGGGGTAATCTGAAAAGAATTCCCGAAGTAAAGACCGGTTACACGGTTGAAGTAAGCCAGAAGGTAACTGAAGGCAGTAAAGAGCGCATCCAGAAGTTCCAGGGGCTGGTCATCAAAGTCAGTCATGGCGCCGGTGTCGAAAAAACTTTCACGGTCCGCAAGATTGTGGAAGGTATTGGCGTTGAAAAGGTTTTTCCTTTTCATTCCCCCAACATCACCAAAATTCATGTTGTAAAAAAGGCTCAGGTCCGAAGGCAAAAGCTATATTACATGCGTGAGCGCTTTGGTAAATCCGCCCGCCTTTCCGAAAAGCACGTCACCGATGAAGACAGAGCGGCTGAGGAAGCAAAAATGGAAGCCTTTTATGCGGAGGCCGTAAAGGCTGAGGAAAAAAGATTAGCCGAGGAGGCAAAGAAAGAGCAGGGTGTCGGGGAAGTATCCGAACCTCCCGCGGCTGAAACTCCGGAAGATGAAACCCCGGAGGAAGAAAAAACTGTGGCTGCTCCTGAAGAAATAGTCGAAAAAGCAGATAAAGAGGAGAAAGCGGAAGAGGAGAAAGCGGAAGAGGAGAAAAAAGAAGAATAACGCTTGAGCATCTAACACCATTGGATGAAAATAGCGGTAATAGGCAACTACGGGGCGACCAATATCGGAGATGACGCCATTTTAACGGCGATTCTGGGAGAGTTGGGCGGTCACAAGGTCACTGTTTTTTCCGCACATCCAGAAATGACTAAGGAACTATTTGGTGCCAATGCGGCTCCGCTTTTTCCGCTTGGCTTCCGTTCACTTTATAAAAGCGGTTTTAAAAAGTCTTTCCATGCCCTTAAGAAATGCGACGCTGTCATTCTGGGCGGCGGTGGGCTTTTTCAGGACAATTACCCGTACGCCTGTTTTTTGTGGGCATGGCAGATTTTCTGGATCAGAATTCTAAGAAAACCATTATTTATTTATGCCACGGGCGTTGGCCCCATAAATACCCGAATCGGCCGTCATCTGACCCGCTGGGCTTACAGTCAGGCAGACGTGATAACGGTGAGGGATCAGTATTCGGCAGATGTATTACAAAAAATAGGTATCAATAAAGAGATTTATGTGACAGCCGATCCGGTTTTTCTGTTTAAAAGACCCGGAACGGGGCAGGGACGCACTAACAATACATATATCATTTCACTTCGCCCCTGGCTTAAATACAGCAACAGGATCATCGATATCTTCACCTCTTTCCTACAAGAATTAAAAGAAACAAAGGGAGCTGAATTTATTTTTGTCTCTATGCAGCAGATCAAAGAACAGGATTTGCAAATGATCGAACCGCTCGTAAGTAAACTGGGCGGTGAGCTTTATCTGCCAAACCACTTTTCCGATCTGCTGCAGGTAATGGAAACCGCGGAATTTGCCATCGGTATGCGTTTTCACTTTATGATCGCGGCCATCATTACTCAGACGCCCCTGCTTCCTGTCAGCTACGCGCCTAAAACGGAAGAGCTGTTTGAGAATTCCGAATTGCGCGGTTACGTTTCCCATGCCGCCGACTTAAGTGCTGAGAAATTAAGGACTGACCTGAAAAAGCTTTCTGTTGGTTATAACAACGCTATTGTATACGAGCATACTTTGCTGAAGCGTTACCGTGAACGCGCTGAAGAAGGGGTAAAGCTTCTTCATAACTTTTTAAAAAGATTTGACCATAAGAAAGGGGAGTGATAAACTTCCGTGGCCAAGTTCAGATATCATTAATCCGTAATAAAGTATGTTTGCTATCGTAGAGATTGCCGGAAAACAGTTCAAAGTTAAACAGGGTGATAAACTCGAAGTACCCAGGCTGAATGATCATAAGGAGGGAGATAAGGTAAAGCTTGACGAAGTCCTTCTGCGTTCTGATGATAAGAAGGCTGATATCGGCATGCCTAAAGTGGCAGGTGCCCAGGTGGAACTTCTGATCAGGGAACACGGCAAGGCCGCCAAAATCCGTGTCTTCAAAAAGAAGGCCAAAAAAAGATATGAACGGACTCAGGGCCACAGACAGCCGTATAGTCTGGTGGAAGTAGTTGCGGTTAAGTAAGTTTCTTTAAAACATCTTTCAGATCTTTTGGGAGCTCCGCCTTTAAGGTGAGCTCTTTTTGATTTTTGGGTAATTTAAAGGTAAGTTCGGCGGCATGCAGAAACTGGCGCGTCAGCCCCAGATTCCGCAGTTTTTCGTTGATTATGTGGTCACCATACATATCGTCCCCGCAAACCGGATGGCCGATAGCCTTAAAATGCACACGAATCTGATGGGTTCGGCCGGTGACGATCTGAACTTCGACCAGCGAGTAATCACCCACATACTCTTTAACCTCGTAATGGGTCAGGGCGTATTTGGCTTTTTCGTTGCCGGAAATCTGCATGTCCTTTTTCCCGCCCGCGTGGCTTTTGATCAGCGGCGATTCGATACTGCCACACCTTGGACTCAAATGGCCTTTTAACAGAGTGATGTATTTCTTGATCACAGTTCGATTTTCGATCTGTTTTGAAATAAACTGATGAGCCGCGTCGTTCTTGGCCGAAATAATCAGCCCTGAGGTGTCCTTATCCAGCCGGTGGACAATGCCGGGCCGCCTCTCGCCTCCAATACCCGATAACTCTTTGCAGTGGTGCATCAGGGCGTTTACCAGTGTGCCGGACACGTGGGCACCGTGATCCGTGGGGTGCACGACCATGCCGGCAGGCTTGTTGACGACAATTATATCGGAATCCTCGTAAACGACATCGAGCGGAATATTCTCGGCCACAATACCAACTTCTTTGATTGAAGGAACAATTACGACCAGTTCATCTCCCTCCTTTAATACATGGCCGTTTTTTGTAATCTTTTTATTATTCACAAAAACGGAACCGCCTTTGATAAGCTTTTGAATAAAGGTGCGGGTCAGATCTGGCTTCACGTCCGAAATATACTGATCCAGCCGTCTGCCGGCCTCTGATGGTGTAATTTGATAATGCCTCATTATACTAAGAAAATAAGGCTATAACTGCAAAAAAGCAAATGCGTGCTTCTTATTTGACCGTCACTCCTGGGATTCATTTAGTCAGGCGATGAATTAATGATATCTTTTTCACTTCATTGTTGAACTTCTCCAACGTTTCACTCAGTTCATTCAGGTCCCTTACAAGATCTGTACCAAGCTGTCCGCTTTCAAGATAGTAAAGTGAGTCAAGCGTCCTTTTTACATCATCATCAGCAACGCTAAGTGAAACCCGCAGTCGCTCCTCAGCCTCTTCCTGGCTTATTCTGCCAGCCGCAAGATCATCATCGATGGATTGTATGATCCTTTTGTTGAAGAGTAGAGTTTTTAGCCATAAAGCTGTCATATCCACCCCATAATTCCCGCCCCTCAAAGGCTGCATCATGTCTTCGTAGTTCCTTTTCTGCAAAAGGGGTGACATTACCGGTATAAAGTTCCGCTTGCATAAGATATTCCCTTTCCTCTGGGGTCAATCGAGGGAGTTCCTCTTTCAGGTAACATTGCTCTCCATTGGCAGTCAAATAAGTTTGATCATGCGATCGACTCTCTGAAGGATTTAACATATGAACCGACAGGGCTATTGATGCAGTGCCCGCTAGTGCGCAAATAAGACCAAGTCTCGTATTATTAAGAAGTCCTTCTTTGGCATTGTGCCTTTGATCTTGAGTTTCAGGTCCGCGTTTGAGTTTTGGTGACATTCTAATTTAGAATTTAGAGGATTATAGTTTATAATATGTTTTAAGCATTTGTCAATATTTTTATTAAGAGGCTCATACTTAAGTCAGCGTATCCTATCTGGAACCATTAGCAAATCTTACCCACAGAGGTAGTGATGAGTATACATTGAAATGCACTTCTATGGGTAAAAATTGCAAGTGCTTTGGAAGTATACTCTGGGCGTTTGGTGTGCGATTGTTGACAAAAATCCAATACATCTATAGAGTAACCCAAGAGATTTTCTTAAAGTTGTCCCCATCCCAGAAAGGAATATGTTTCGTGAAAAACCTGTTACAAATCTTGTCGATGAACGACGAAGAATGGGTGCCCGAATACGAAATTGCCCGGCTGGCTGCGGCCCACCACAGCCTTGTGCACAGCCTGCTCCAGACGCTCGTGGATCGTGAGCTAGTTGCCGTCAGGTCTGACGACGAAGGTGCATCGGTCTACCAGCTCACGCCGGCGGGAAGCCGCCACCTCGAAGAGACGAGGACACAAAAAAGAGTCTCATCATTCCCGCCAGCCTTGGAGGCCAGGTAATAGCGCCTGACCTTCAGCATGTAGGAATACAAAGCCCGCCGGCAATCACGCGGCGGGCCTTCTTTAAAAAACATTTGACTTCAGTCCGCAAATCCGTAAACTACTCCTTGTCGCAGACAGCAGGCAATCAAATTAAGACCTGCCGAGACCACAATTAAAATTCTGAATTCTAAATTTAAAATTTTAATCTTTGTCTCAGTCTGCGCACTGGGATTTTTTTTACTCCCAACTCCAAGCTTATAATTCACAACTCAATATGGCAGTCACCAGACAGAAAAAAGAGGAAGTCCTCAAAGAATTGGTCGAGAAGTTCAGCCGCAGTAAGTCCGTAGTCTTCGCGAACTATCGCGGCCTGGACGTCGCCAGTATCTCTGAACTCCGAAGTGAACTTCGTAAAGAAGATGCCGAGATGAAGGTAGCCAAAAAAACCCTGATGGGTCTGGCCGCCAAAGATATCGTTGGCGAATTGGACAAATCCGTTATGGAAGGACCTGTGGTTGCAACCTTTTCTTACGAAGATCCGCTTTCCGGCATACGCATTCTTTTTAAATTTTCCAAGAAAAATGACAACATCAAGCTTCTTGGCGGTATTGTGGATGGCAAAGTGGTTGGCCCAGAGGTTATTCAGCAATACGCCAAACTGCCAGGCCGCTTAGAACTGCTGGCCAAACTGATCGGCTCCATGAACGCGCCACTTTCCGGTTTTGTCGGAATCGGTAACGGTTTGATTGGCGGTATTGTACGTGTGCTGAATGCCTACAAAGACACCATGCCGGCTGAAGCTACGCCAGCACCCGCACCAGCACCCGCCCCTGAAGCTCCGGCTCCGGTTGTTGAGGAGAAAGCAGAAGAGGCTCCTGTGGCCGAAGAAGAGAAGAAGGAAGAGGAAGAAGCTCCTGCTGAAACCGTATAAATTTAATCATAATACATTAATCATTAACCATTTATATTATGTCTGACGAGAAAGAAATTAAATTGTCCAAGGCCGCTCAGGGCATCCTTGATGACGTTAAAAAGCTTTCCGTACTCGAACTGGCTGACCTGGTCAAAGCCATGGAAGAAGAGTTCGGTGTAAGCGCTGCCGCTCCTGTGGCTATGGCTGCTGCTCCAGCTGCCGGAGGTGGTGAAGCCGCCGCTGAAAAAGATACCTTCGATGTGGTACTGTCCGCTGCCGGCGGTCAGAAGATTGCTGTCATCAAAGTGGTCCGCGAGATTACCGGTCTGGGTCTTAAAGAGGCTAAGGATCTTGTCGATGGTGCCCCTAAGAATGTTAAGGACGGCGTGAAGAAGGCTGACGCAGAAAAGATGAAAGCCCAGCTGGAAGAGGCAGGTGCTACGGTTGAATTGAAATAGCACCGGAAAGAAAGTGAGTGCTCAAAATTTCCACAGAATCCATCTCAGCAAAAGGGGTGGATTTTGATTGTCAGACAATCTGAAAAATGATAAATTTTCGCAGGTATCATGACTTTCAAAACCAGACAAATCCGCCGCCGGCCATCCCTGAAACTCTTCAAAAAAACCAAGCATCTCAGTTTGAGTTTTATTGGATTGCTTAGAAACTTACCTCCCAAGACAAAAAATTACCTGGCGGCGGGCCTCTTGGTGATTTTTGGAATCTTTGTGGTTGTTAAAGTGACAGGTGCCGCTTACAACCTTGTCGTGAACTTCAACCCCAAAGAAATGATATTTGCCGTCGGTTCTGATTTGAAAAAAGATGAACATGGTTATACCAACATTTTATTGCTCGGTGATGGGGGGCACGAACGCGACGGGGCCGACCTTATCGACACCATTATGGTGGCAAGCATTGATTACGAAAAGAATGCCGTTTCACTCTTTTCGATTCCCCGCGATTTTTATGTACAGGCGGATAATGAACGGGGAATCATTTACAGCGGAAAAATCAATGAACTTTATCGCAATCACAAGAACGTGATGGAGGATGAAGAAGATCGCTTCCAGCTTTTTAAACGGGCAGCCGGCGAGATCGTAAATCTTGATATTCAGTATTATGTTCGTCTCGATTTCAACGCTTTTGTAGATGTGATCGATAGCCTTGGCGGCATTATGGTGGACGTACAGGAGGACATTTATGATCCGTATTATCCCAACGAAACTGACGATGGTTATACCATTTTCTCTGTCAAAAAAGGGCTACAGGATATGGACGGTGAAACCGCCCTTAAATTCGTTCGCAGTCGCAAAACCACCTCGGATTTCGACCGCGCCTTGCGCCAGCAGCTGGTCATTGACGCCGTCCAGCAAAAAGCCCTCAGTAAAGAAATTCTGACCTCACCCGGAAAGCTTAAAGATCTGTATTATGCAGTGGAAGACAATGTGAACACTGACATGGGCATTCGCGAGCTGATAGAGCTGGCGGGTTTCGGTAAAAAATTGGACCGTTCTCATCTGGTACGCAAAGTGATTCACGATGATCCGGGACAGGAAGGGGGATTCCTTTATACTCCGGAACGTGAGCTATATGGGGGCCAGTTTGTGCTGATCCCTTTCGGAGGGGACTACGAACTCATTCACAAATACGCTGATCTCGTATTTCATCAGCGGGAGATTTTTTACGAACCGGCTAAAATCGAGATTCTGAATGCCACCAAACTTTCCGGCATTGCGCGAAACGCGGCTTATCAGCTAATCCGTTTTGGCTTTGATGTGGAAGAAATCGATAACTACTACGATCCGAATGACGAGAAGGCGTACCTGACGGAAAGTATCATCGAATATCACGATTACACCGAAGACGCCCATGGCCTGATTCAGCCAAAATATCAGACCACCTTAAATGCTCTCGACAGCTTTGTGAAGGCCGGTGAAAGGGCTTCCAGAAGCGCCCATATGGCCAGTGAAGAAGGCGGCAAAAAAATCTACAAAGGTGGCCGGATCAATCTTTCTGTCATTCTGGGGGACGATTACGACGTTTTTCAGGTGAATTAGCTTGCGCTAAAAGTAAAATTCCCCTAAAATACCTCAGCAATCAAATTTTTAATTTAGAACTTATAATTTAGAATTTTAAGTTATATGCCAATCATCAAGTCCGCCATCAAGCGCATGAAGCAAAACCAGGTGAACCACGCCAGGAATCGTCATTACGGAAGTCATATGAAGTCCATGATCAAACTGCTTCTTGGCCATGTTGCAAAGGGTGAAATGGACAAGGCTAATAAAATCCTTCCGGATGTAATCTCATCTATCGATACCGCATCCAAAAAAAGGATTATTCACGAAAACAATGCCGCCAACAAAAAATCCAGAGTTCAGCGCGCTATCAATGCAGGCCCTGTGAAGAAGGAGGAAAAGCCGGTGAAGGCAAAAGCGGCCCCTAAGAAGGTAACCAAGGCTGCCAAGAAGACAAAGGCAACCAAGACTGATGAGTAGTAAAGGAAAATATCTGGCGATTGATTATGGGGACAAGCGGGTAGGAGTCGCCGTTTCGGATTACAATAAAGAGATCGCTTTTCCCCGCGATTTTTTGGAATACAGCAGTGAGAAAAAACTCATAGCCGACCTCCGTAAGCTCTGCGAAGAAGAAAATATAGTAAAAATAATCCTCGGTCTGCCGATTATGATGGACGGCACTCTGGGCGGCCGCGCCAAAAAGACCCAGAAATTTTTCGGCAAGTTAAAAGAGTCTATACCCCAAATGGATGTAACCTTCTTCGATGAGCGTCTTTCGACCGAATTCGCCGTCAGGTTACTGCGGGGACAGGGGGTTAAGGACAAAGACCAGAAAGGCAAACGCGACGCTATGAGCGCACAGATTATATTGCAGAATTATTTGAATTCACTAAGGTAACCTTTGGGCCTAAGAACTTGCAAAGTACATAACATATGCTAAACTAAACTCACATTAATTTTTTACAATTATGAACACAAAAACAAAACAACCTGAAATACAGGACCCGCATGAATATATGTCGGCGGCACCTATTGACAATGACAGAGGGCAATTAATTGATGTTACCCGTGGAAAAATTATCGCTCAGGGGGGTGGTTTACATATTTCTGAGGAATATGGACGACAGGACAGAGTCCGTCAGGGAGTTTAAGCTTCTATGACGGGAGGCAATTCCCCTTTATGTCTATTTACCTCAATCCTCCGCATTAGTTTTTTCTCATTTTCCGTTTCCGCAACTCCACCTGATTCAAATTTCTTCAGAATCTCATCTATCTCGGCATAACTCATACCAATCTCTCCTTCATCCGTATGGCCGGCCTTAAGTTCCGCGCTGGCCGTTTTTTTGATGATAGCTTTGGGAAGGCCAAGCTCATCGCTGATCTTCCAGACTTCCGTCTTATATAGGTCGCCAATGGGCAAAACGTCCACCCCTCCGTCGCCGTATTTGGTAAAGTAACCCAACATTTTTTCGGTTTTATTCCCCGTACCCAGAACAAGGGCGTTATTGGAATTGGCATAATGGTAAAGAATCGTCATGCGTACTCGGGCCTGAATATTCATATGAGCCAGCTCCGTCTCGTCCCAAGGCAGTTTTTTGTAGCGTTCCACATAATCCCGAACAGACACCACTCGATACTCAATTCCTAGTTCTTCGGCCCAGGCTATGGCGTCAGGCAGACTGCTGGCCAGATTAATGTCGTCATGAGGCATAATAAGAGCCGTCACATGCTCTTTACCAAGAGCCAGCACGCCAAATTTGGCGACAAGGGCGCTGTCCACACCTCCACTCAGGCCGACCACGGCTTTTTTAAAGCCGGCCTGGTCAAAGAAGTCTTTAAGACCCTTGGTAATTTTGTCGATACGGGGATCCATTACATGCCTAGGTTAAGCAGTGGTAGAACATTGTCCGGCATAATACCCCAAGTGATATTCGGAGACATCTTCTGAACAAACTCAAACTGGATAACTTGTGGGTTGGCTCGGAGCATTTCACCTTTAAGCTTGATAGCCTCGGCTTCTGCTTCTGCCTCAATGATTATCTTCTGTTTCAGCTCGGCAGCTTCAAGCTTCTGGTATTCGGCCTTCTGGATGCGTTGTTCGGCAACCTGTTTTTCTTCTATGGCCAAGGCGTATTGGTCCGAAAAGGCAATGTGCCTCAGGAGCAGTTTTTCAAGAACAATATCTTTTTCAGCATAAAGCTCCTTGATTCTTGCGTCGATCTGTTTTTCCGCGTCGTCACGTTTTTTGGCATAAACGTCGATGGCCGTATATTTGGCTATCTGCGAGCGAATCTGAGAACGGGCAATGGGCCGTACAATCTTTTGGACGTAATCAGGGCCGACTTCCTGAAAAAGTTCGGCGGCCATTGTTCTGTCCACATGAAAGAGCACAGTAGCATCCACCCATACGGTCTGGCCATCGCTGGTAGGAGCGGTCATAGAATCATCGGAATAAACAGCACCCTCACCTGCCGCCACACTCATGGTGTATTCCTGCGTACGCACGTCGGTCAAATAAGAAACCTGCCAGAAGGGGATTTTCAGGTGTAGACCTTCGGGAAGCTCATCGGCAAGAACACCGCGTCCACGGTCATAAATGATTCCAACATGTCCAGGAGGAACGGAAACAAGGCCATCCAGAATAATCAGAACAACAACTATCAGGCCTATAATAAAAGTAATTCCTTTGCTTCCAATGCGAATCTGAGGGAGCTTGGGAAAAGGTGCAAGGTTTCTAAAATCAGCCATAGTAAAAAGTTAAGTGACAAACTTCATTATACAAAAATAAGAAAAGTTTGACAGGTGAACATTTGTTTACTAAACTGAAGACAAGTTAACAAAACAAATATGAAACTCAAATCAATATACGTTTGCACGGCCTGCCGGACTGAGCACCCCAAGTGGGGCGGGCAATGCATGAATTGCAAGGCCTGGAACACACTGGTGGAGGATGTAGTGAACGTAGGAAAAACAGAAACCCGCCGCGGCGGGTCAGCCGCCGTGCCCGTAAAACCCGTCGTCACCGTAGGTGATCTAAAACTCAAAGAGAAAAGGTTGGGAACGGGCATTGGCGAGCTGGATAATGTTTTGGGTGGGGGATTTATGGAAGATTCTCTAGTGCTTATGGCAGGAGATCCCGGAATCGGAAAATCCACCCTTACCCTGCAAATTTGTGACAGGATGGCCGCGCAGGGCAAAAAAGTCCTATATTTTTCCGGTGAAGAATCGGTTGGGCAAATCGCTAGTCGAGCGAGGCGATTAAAGCTTAAAAACGAGGTAGGTCTGATTAATCTGAACGATCTGGAAACGATTTTGGCCACCATCGAAGCAGAACGACCCGAATTCGTAGTCGTCGACAGCGTGCAGGTCATGGCGTCGGATGAAATTGCCTCGCAGGCTGGTTCCATTTCGCAGGTTCGCTACGTCGCTGAGCAATTGATGCAGGTGGCCAAGGGGAGCAAAATCCCCATTCTGCTCATCGGCCATGTGAATAAAGAAGGAAATCTGGCCGGGCCACAGGTACTCACGCATCTGGTCGATACAGTTTTGTTTTTAGAAGGGGATAACTTCCACCAGTTTCGCCTGCTACGTTCCACCAAAAACCGTTTCGGCGCGGTCGATGAAGTGGGAGTCTTTGCCATGGAAGAAGGGGGGATGACCGAAGTCAGCAACCCCTCCGCGCTTTTCCTAGAAGGTCGGGCAAAAGACTCCATTGGCTCCTGCATTGTGCCAATTTTAGAAGGCACACGGGTGTTTTTGGTGGAAGTCCAAGCCCTCACCAATTACACACAGTTCGGCTATCCCAAACGGACCGCCAGCGGCTTTGACCTGAACCGCCTGAACATCATCATTGCTATCCTTAACCGTTATGCCAATATGAAGCTGGATTCAACGGATGTATATGTGAACGTAGTGGGCGGCTTAAAACTAAACGAACCCGCAGCTGATTTGGCTGTGGCCATGGCAATTGCCAGCTCCAAACTCAAAAAACCTCTACCCGCCAACATGGCCGCTTTGGGTGAATTGGGTTTATCAGGCGAACTTCGTCAGGTGTCTCAAATGGAAAAAAGGCTTAAAGAAGCAACAAAAATGGGTTTTTCAAAGTTGTTGACGCCAAAAAAAGACAAATCCATCCACGAAACCATCAAGACCATAGTGTCTTAATTAGGCAACATTGGTGGAACAATGCCCCACCCATGCCCCACCCATGCCCCACCCATGCCCCACCCATGCCCCACCCATGCCCCACC
>JAHJFD010000027.1 GCA_018825145.1 Patescibacteria group bacterium | reverse complement strand
TAAGGCATCCCGCCCTGGCGGGACATTCGGGGGCTAAGTCCCTCCTCCCGAGCCACTCAAACTAAAATCCACGCCAAGTGGTAAGGCATCCCGCCCTGGCGGGACATTCGGGGGCTAAGTCCCTCCTCCCGAGCCACTCAATAAAGTTTTTTATTATTAATTCCACCCTCCAATGGAAACAGACAATAACCACCAGGACGTCCTCGGTGACGTCCAAGGCCTAAAGGCCGAGCTTATGAGCTTGCTTGAACAGGAAAGCTTAAAATTAAGTCAGGCTGATGAAGGTAAAAAACAGGTAATTGAAGCCAGGCGAGCCGAGCTTCGTAACCTCTTGTGCATGGTTGAGATGGCTGAAGGCCTGCGTGAAAGAAGTACGTCTTTTAATGCGGAAAGAATATTCGGCCAGGTAAACCTTTCTCTCAGACAGATACTTACCGATCCGGAATTTACAGGTAAACATCAGTTCATTATCGACACATCATACTGAAGATCATTAACCAGAACAAGAAGGCCGTCTTTGACTACGAAATCCTGGACGAATTCAAAGCGGGCATCATGCTCTCAGGTTCCGAAATCAAGTCGGTCCGTAAAGGAAACGTCAATTTAAAAGGTAGTTACGTGTCTGTTCATAATGCCAGGGCTTTTTTAAAAGGGGCCCATATATCGCGTTACCCCTATGATTGCGGAGCAGATTATGATCCTTTCAGGGATCGTGAGCTTCTGCTGAACAAGTCCGAACTGCACAAGATTGTGAACCACTTAAACACACAGGGCGTTACCATCGTTCCGCTGGCCATCGGGCTGGAAGGGAAATACGCAAAACTGAAGATCGGGGTGGCCCGGGGTAAAAAGAAGCATGATAAGCGGGAGAGCATTAAGAAGCGTGAAGCAAAAAGGCAAATTGACCGGGCAATGAAGCGTCATATCTGATAAGATGAAATCCTGATAAAATATGTGCATGAATTTTATTCCGAAAAACATACAGAAGGCTATTGAGGAATTCAGCAAACTTCCCGGTATCGGTCCCAAGTCGGCCGAGCGTTTGGTATTCTATTTGCTCAAAAAGCCGGAGGCTGAGGTGACGGAGCTGGGCGAAGCGATTTCATCTCTTAAAAAGGAAATCCGTTACTGCACGGTCTGCCAGCACCTGACAACCGAAGAGCTCTGTGACATCTGCCGGGCGGACGGACGAAACAAAGAAACGGTCTGTGTGGTGGAGGATTCCCTGGACCTGATGGCCCTGGAAAAGGCAAATGAATATAAGGGGCTTTACCATGTGCTGCACGGCATAATATCTCCCATAGACGGCATAGGCCCCGATGAACTGACCATCGCCGAACTGATCCGCCGTGCCAAAGCGGGCGGAATAAAAGAGATGATTCTGGCCCTCAATCCTTCCATGGAAGGGGAGGCGACGGCCGCTTACATCAGCCGTTATATCAAACCTTTCAACATCAAACTCACCCGTATCGCCCGCGGCATTCCGGTGGGCGGAAATTTAGAGTACGCCGACAGCCAGACCCTGAAACGCGCCATGGAAGGCCGGATCGAGTATTAGGTACCGTCTTCAGAAACGTGCTCAGGAACCTCTTCCGTTTTTCCGACAAGATAATAATCAGGTCTGGCCTGGTATTTGCTGTATATGGTTTCGATAAAGGATTTGTTCTTCTTCTCGCCCGTCTTCTCATCCTTCGTAAACTCATCGTTATAGGTCACATAACGGTACCAGGTGACATTCACGCCGGGGACGGCATGGCCAACAATCTGGGTTTCTCCCGGACCTAAATTGCCGGAATACTCCACGCGTTTATCCGGCGGCGAGACCCAACTGCTGTAATACGGGCCTATCATATGGACCATGCGGTTTGTCTTGGTTCCGTAAAAGTTGTAGTAAGCCTTGTTTCCAACCGTAAAAGACTGCATTAGCAAATGATTTGGGCTGTCATTGATGAACTTCAGTTCGACGGTAGGCGGATAAACCGTGGCATCAAGCCCGAGCGGCTTGTAATAACTGACCGCGTAAGAATGATTTCTGCGCGCTGTCACCGGAAAACCGGCCGCCAGTACAGCCCGGTATGCAGTTGTGGATACCTGACACAGACCTCCTCCGTATTCAGGGACTGTCTTATCACCCTTGATAACCAGCTCCTTCAGATAACCAGTGCTTCCGTCGACGGTTCCAAGTGTATTGCCGAACACAAATTCCTCACCGGGCTTGACGAGATGTCCGACAAATTTTGAGAGACCGTTATTGATATTGATGATCCGGTTGCCGGGAGAATGACTGAAATCCGTTTCACCGCCAGAAACAAGTTCTTTAATGCCAATTTCCTTTAGCGCGTCGCTTTTAACAGTGATCACCGGATCTTCAATAATCAAAGGAAGGTGAACGTAAGCCAGTTTATGCTTCAGCGCGTATTCCATAAGTTTGGTGGCTGATTCAAGGTCCAACCGGCGCCCGTAAAGACCTGTTCCATCAAAGGTAACATTGCCTTCCGCATCCATATCAATCGTGACGTCCTCCTTCTGGCGGTAAATGTCCGGAGCGATAACGGATTCCAGATAACTACGGATTTTCATGCTGTCCAGCCCCTGGATCGACTTAGGAGTGATCAGCTTCGCCGTAAGACCGGCGTCCTCAGCATCGATCGCCACATCGATACCGCTAAAATCGGTTTTCTGATAATCGGTAAAAAGATCAAGTCTTGAAGGATTTACCTCCCATATGCTAAAGTCCGTCTTTAAAATCATGCTCGTCTGGACCTCCGAAGCCATGGTAAGAGTCGGTAAAACCAGAAAGGCGCCTATCAGCAGAAAACCGCGGAAAGCTATTTTCATTGATTAATCTTTTTATTGACCGGAACACCGGCGGAAGCGGACTTCTTTTTTGGAGTGAGAATTTTGATAACTGTCTTTTTTACAATTCCCATTTCGTGATCCTTCCGGAGCTCGGCCTTCCCTTTCAAAAACATCTCCAGAGACCTCTCACGGATTGCTTTTCTGGTATCTTTACCGGCCCTGGGGGCCAGAGTAAGACCCAAAATGGAACCGATGGCGCCTCCGACGATGACACCGGTAAGAATTTTAAACACGCCTTTGCCTACTTTTTTTTGTTTGAGCATACTTTAATTAATTAACGCGCAAATTATAACCCTTTTATCTGTTCCAGTCAATTTCGGGGTAACTCCGGAGATGGCCCATAACAATATCCTGAATCTCTTTCAGATGAGCTTCCGATTCGGCTTCCATAATGACTGAAATCCGCGGGCTGGTATTACTCACCCGGATTCCGCACCAGCCGCCTTTGCCGAAATCCATCCGTATGCCGTCCATGGTTGTGTTGGGGTACTTATCCTTAAAGTGAGCGATAATCCGGTCCAGGATTTCAAATTTGCGGTCATCCGGACAGTAGGGGCGGATTTCGGGAATGGCGCAGGTCTTTGGAAAAGCGTCAAAAAGTTCCGATACAGGCCGGCTTGCTTCCGAAACAATCTTCAGAATACGGCAGGCGGTTACCAGAGCATCATCGTAAGCGTAATAATCTTCCGGCAAAAAGAAATGGCCGGACTGCTCGCCGCCCAAAACAGCCCGATTCTCCCGCATGGCATCTTCCACAAAAGAATGACCCACTTTACACATAACTGGTTTGCCGCCCCATGATTCAACCAGATCAAAAAGCGCCTGTGAATTGGAAACGGTGAACACCAGCGTGCCGCCGGGATACCTCAAAAGCACGTCCTGACTCAGGAGCATCAGAAGATGATCGGAATTAATGAGATCTCCTTTTTCGGTTATCAGGGCCACGCGGTCTCCATCTCCGTCAAACCCGAGTCCAAGATCGGCCCCACTACGCACAACCTCTTTTTTAAGGTCTTCCATATTCGATTCAACTACCGGATCGGCTTCGTGATTCGGGAAATTCCCGTCCGGTTCCGTGTAAAGCTCCACGACATCATGCCCTAGTTCCCTGATCACTTTGGGGTAAAGCATGCCGGCTACGCCATTGCCCGTGTCGATCACCACCTTCAGGGGTCTGGCGTAAGAAAAGACGGATTTGAGCTTGTTCAGGTAAAAATCACTATAATCAGCGGTCTTTTTACCACCAGCGCCGATGCTGAAATCGCCGTTTTCAATCATCGGATAAAGCTTCTTAAGCTCCTCGCCGAAAACCGCGTGCGCATTGGCCGTCATCAGTTTAAAGCCGTTGAACTCCTTTGAATTATGGCTGGCGGTAATATTACAGCCGCCATCGAATTTGCCCTCGGTCACCACAAAATAAACATAAGGCGAAGGTGTGGTGCCAAGATTCGTCATTTCACAGCCGGTTGATCTCAGCCCCTCCGCGAATCCCTCAAAAAGCTCCATGCTGTGGGTGCGGCAGTCCTGCCCAACAGCTACTCGTGGAGAGGGGATCGATTTATTTCTGATCAGATAAGTCCCGAAAGCCTTTCCGATAAGGACAGCGGTTTTGCGATTAAGTTCGGTGGGATAAATCCCGCGGATGTCATAAGCCCTGAAGATTTTTTGATCAATCATAATTTTTGTTTTACACGCAGGTATTTTAACACAATTTAAAGTGGGTCCCCAGCTGTCTGTTTAGGCAGACAGTCGGAGGCCCTGATAGCACCGTGACTAGCTGACGACCCGGATGCGGAGCTGCCCCCTCTTGCCACGACCCATATTCCGGATCGGAGGCGCCATCTTCCTTCGCAGGTTGATGGTCGGCGGCTTATTCAGTCGGAACGAAAAGACAGGCTTCGCTCTCGGTATCGGCGTTTGATTGGGCTTCACGCTTTCCTCTTTCTGCTAGGTGCTGACTGTTGCTTGGAGATTCTCACCAAAAGTTATTGAAAGATGTTCTCACCACAAATAAGTCACGCAATATTATATTGCTAAGCAGAGATTTAGCAATAGAATTCTATATCGTGCGAAAATTCTAAAAATATTAACAAAATTTCTAAAAAAATAAAAAAATAGCTTGATTTAAACAAGAATTAAACATATATTTTATGCAACATAATAGAAGATTGATGAAGAAGCTCAGAATAGCCCTGCTATGTGGTGGGCCGTCATTAGAAAGGGGGATCTCGTTAAACTCCGCCAGATCTGTTTGCGATCACCTGCATTCCGAACGAACGGAAGTGATACCGGTGTACTTTGACCACCTGAAAAAACCCTTTCTGATTTCACGCGCGCAATTATATTCCAACACCCCTTCGGATTTTGACTTTAAACTGGCCAACTCGGCAAAACCGCTGAACAGGTCCGGACTGACCAGATTATTGAAGTCCGTCGACCTGGCTTTTCCGGTCATGCACGGGCCTTTCGGTGAGGATGGCGAAATACAGAGGCTTTTGAGCCGTATTGAATGTCCTTTTATAGGCTCCCCGGAAGAGGCCTGCAAACGGGCCTTTGACAAATTCAGCGCCAACGAGTTTATTAAGTCGCACGGTTTTTACACTCTGCCGTCTATGGTGCTGAAGGCGCATTTGACCGGTCATGAAAGAAAAATCAATGAATTCTTCGCGGAGCACAAAATCGGGCGTGCCGTGGTAAAGCCGGCCACCGGCGGTTCGAGCATTGCGGTATATTCCGTTTCAACACCCGTGGAGGCATACGGGAAAGCAAAGGAAATCTTTTCAAAACGGATAGACACCCGCGTTGTCATCGAGCCTTTCTGCAAAGGCGTCGAGTTCACTGTGATCATCCTTCAGAATCGCTTTGGTATGCCGGTGGCGATCATGCCTTCCGAAATCGAGATCAGCTACGATGAACATCAGATTTTTGACTACCGCAAAAAATATCTGGCCAGCAGGCAGGTGACTTACCATTGCCCGCCGCGTTTTGAGAACCACATCATAGAAAAAATCCAGATTCAGGCTGAACAGCTTTTTACACTTTTGGGTATGCGGGATTTCGCGCGTTTTGACGGCTGGCTTCTGCCCGATGGAAACATATGGTTTTCCGATTTTAACCCCATCAGCGGAATGGAGCAGAACAGTTTTCTGTTTATGCAGTCCTCCCGTATCGGAATGTCTCACGCCGACGTGCTCAGTTATATTCTGAAATCAGCCTGCCGCCACCACAAAATTGCTTACCCCGCCTTGCCGGCGGAACGGAAGCCGAAGATTAAAAAGCGCGTAAACGTGCTGTTTGGCGGCAGTACTTCCGAAAGGCAGGTCTCTGTGATGAGCGGCACGAATGTCTGGCTTAAATTAAGGAAATCCGACAAATATGAACCGAAACCGTACCTGCTCGACACAGACCATCAGGTTTGGGAACTGCCTTACGCGCTTACCCTGAACCACACTGTTGAAGAAATAGCGGCTACCTGCAAATCCGCGAAAAAAGATGAGGAACGGCTGCACACCCTGATTAGGCGCGTGGTTGATAAGCTGGGTGCCGAAGAAGGGGATTTGTCTGAGAAATGGTTTTTTCCCAAAAAGACAAGTCTTCCCGAGTTCATAAAACAATCTGATTTTGTTTTTATCAGTCTTCACGGCGGCATAGGCGAGGATGGCACGCTTCAGGCCATTCTGGAAAAAGCGAAAGTACCTTTCAACGGATCCGGTTCAGAAGCTTCAAGGCTCTGCATGAACAAATACGAAACTGCCGAGGCAATCAGGGGCTTAAAGAAACAGGGAATTTATTCTGCGGTCAAAAAAATCATTCCGGTCAGTCACTTTGCCGGATCCAATGCATACGATATCAAACAATGCTTCAAAAAACTGAAAAAGGAACTGGGTAGTAAAACGATCATCGTTAAACCGGTGGGGGACGGCTGCAGCGCGGGTATTGCCAGGCTTTACGGCGCGGGCGATCTGGAAACCTATCTTAGCTATGCTAAAAAAGGCGTCCCCTTCATCCCGGAAGGCAGTATGAAGAAACAGCACGGCATGATCGAAATGCCCACTTCAAAGATGGATACGCTGATGTTTGAGCAATTTATCACGACAGATAAAGTGAGGGTGGTCGGCAATAAACTGAAATGGGAAGAAAAAACAAATTGGGTTGAAATCACGATGGGAATTCTGGAAGAGGTCGGAAAACTCAGGGCAATGTCACCGAGTCTGACCGTCGCCATTGGGAATATTCTCAGTCTCGAGGAAAAATTTCAGGGCGGGACAGGAGTTAATATAACGCCCCCCCCGACCCCCTACGTCAAGCCTCTGACCATTAAAAAAGCGAAGGCAAAAATGGAACTGGTCGCTAAAAAACTGGGTATTCGGGGTTACGCCCGCATCGACGCCTTTATGCACCGCAAAACGGGTGAGCTGATCATCATCGAGGCGAACACAACTCCCGGTTTAACACCATCCACCGTGATTTATCACCAGGCACTTGAAGAAAATCCGCCGCTTTATCCGGTGGCTTTTCTGGAAAAGATTGTGGAGACGGCACTCAAAGAACGCGCTGGGGTGAGACCACGTAAAGATACAGGCCGCTTGAAAAACTAAGAAAAGCCATAAGATAAAAAAGAGCCGCGAATCCCAGCCAGGTGACCAGTATTCCGCCGACAAGGGCGCCGAAAGCGGCTGTAAAATAGTTCATGGATTCCCAGGTTCCCCATTCCGTGCCCGATTTACCCCAGTCCAGGTGCTTAGAATAAAGCTTGTCGAAGGCTGGTGAATAGACCGCTTCCCCGATACCGATGAGAATCTGAATGGCGAAAAGGCTCATGACGGAATCGACTAACTGGTATAGCAGAAAGCCTGTTCCGATCAGCGAATATCCCAAAATAACAATTTTATCACTGTGTCTCATTCCGTCCGAGTATTTTCCCGTATAAAGCGTTATCAGACCGGCAGTGATGGCGAAAAGGAAGCCGGCCACGCTGGCATCCATCAGATCTCCGCCGATCTCCTCCACAAAAATGGCGTAAATTGGGCCGAGCATAGCGCCGGCCAGCAAAATTAATGCGTTGGTGGCGAGTAGAATGCGAATGGCCCGGTTGAAATGGGAAAGCAGAAATTTTTTCATATCACTCTATTATACAAGATTTTTGGCTCAAAATCAATGATTTGACCGCTTGTCCGAACTGCTTTAGAGTTGAAAAGTAAGCTATCAGTATGGAGGAAGACCATTCACGGCATCAGAGCCTTCTGGTAAATCGTTTCCGCGATTCAATCGAATTCGCGAACAGGCATTTGACCTTATCCCGGTATCTGGTCAGGGACAACCGTGATGTTTTTTACCGAATCGAGAAGATGATGCTCTGGATCATGGCGGGTAGCACCGCGGTACTCCTTACGATTCATCTGATGCCGAAGTGGCTGGCCGTCGGGTTGGCCATATTGTTGGTGCAGAGGGTCATTGAGTTTGTGGTGGTTTATTCCCGTAATTTCATTTTCGGGCGCGGAAGGGTGTTCACGGATTTTAAAGACGCTCAGCAGCAGGGGGAGTGGCTCATCATGATGTTCAGTCTGAATATCGTTCAGATGATCATCATTTTCTCGATCTGGTATCGTTTGATAAGCCTGCTCAATCCGGAAGCTTTCTTAGAGAAACTCACCGTCCTCAATTCTCTGTACTTTACGGTGGTGACCTTTCTGACGGTCGGCTACGGCGACATCACTCCCTTATCGCCTCTGGCGAAGATACTGGTGCTCATTCAGGTGATTCTTACCTTTTACACTCTGGTGATCGTGGTGAATGGACTGATTTCCATCCACTTCCGGAAGAAATAACATTAAAAGATATTGTCTTTGGGGCCGAATTCTAATAAAATACCCAAGTAGTAAAGGCGATGCGGGTATCGTATAGTGGCTATTATCTCGGCCTTCCAAGCCGATGAGACGGGTTCGACTCCCGTTACCCGCTCCAATTTTTGCTTATTTAAGCCATTTTGGCACAAAGCATATCAACAACCTTTTTCACTATATTTAGTTCAGGGTGCACCACATCAAGATTACAGAAGCCAGGATTGAAGACATTAATCTCGGAAAGATGCTCCACACCTGCCTTGTCTACTAAAAGATCTAAAGCTGCCAGTTGAATATTGTTCTTTTTCAGATGCGGCTTTAGCATTTTTACAATCTCGTGATCTCTCTTGGTGGGGTCGTAAAGCCTTGCGCCATTATCAGTGCCATCACACATTCCGTTTTCGGCATCCGGCAAACGAATATACGAACCTAAAACATCCCCTTCAAGAATCACGATTCTTTTGTCGCCTCTTTCAGGTGCGCTCAAAAAATATTCCACCACCAAAAGAGTTTTATCTTTGGATAAGCCTAAATACTTCTCGATAATTTCTATGACAGCCTTCTCAGATAAGAGTGTCTCTTTTCTGCCTTTGTATCCATAGTATTTATTGAATTTGAAACGAATATGATCAACCCCTTTTCCTCCATAGCTATCACTTTGTTTTATAACGCAATTTCCTATTTTCCGAATAAATCCCAGAGCCTCCTGAACGCCATTGGCAAAGAAGGTCATTGGCGTGATTTGAGAAAAATGCTTTAAATAGGCTTTACTACCCATCTTCTGAATGCCTTCCCCGCTGTTAACTGTAGGAACATTTTCAGTGAACAATTTTTCGAGCAGAAGCTTGTAATCTTTATCAACAGGAGGATTCTTCTTTAAGAATATAAGATCAAAATCACTCAGACTCTGAATGGTTGTTTTCCTATTTAATCTTTCCCTCGATGCAAATTGGATTGGACCCTTAATCAATTTAGTGCGAACTCTATTTCTGCTTAGAACGTCATCTGCATCAAAAATGTAAACCTCTAACCCGTCTCGCTTAATAGCCTCATTCACAAAGAGGAAAAATGTGTCTTGTTCGTCTAGCTGTGATGGATTAGTGACGATGCCCAGTTTCCGTACTAATACTTGTTCACTTCTCATATAAAACATCATTATACAGTGTTTTATTAGAATAGACTAATTATTAAGCCTGCTTTATATACTTCGATTCTTTAGGCTAATCATTCTCTCTCATAAACTCCCATAAGGTGCTCCGGTAAAACTAAATCACAGTTAAACAGTAACTAGTGTTTTTCAAGGTGGAAAAGGACTCGATGGGTAATCCTGATTTTAAAGTTGCGCAGGTATGAAAAATATGATAAAAGAAATACCAATATTCTAATTTTAACTAAAATGACAGCTGATAAAATAGGTAATGCAGCAATTGAAGCTGAAGCAGGGCAAATCATAGCTCACCTGCAAACGCTTGATAATGATGCGCTCGTTGAAGCCAGTCATGATATGGACTTGGCGATTCGCGGAGAAGGTCACGGAGAACTGCCCCTGTGGCTCAGGGGATTATCACGTGAAGCCGTGGAACAGGCCAGATTCCAGATGCTGACCGCGCTTTCGGCAACATCAAAGTCTGATAAAATTTAATAATATATTAATTTTAAACATTATGAGGAATAAAGTTGCCCCACTTAGTCCATCTGAAGCCGCAGAGTTCGAGATGGAACAATGTATGAAACATGTGCGAGAGTTACAGGCGCTCCGGAAGAACGATCCGCAGGCGTATGAAGATGAAGTTCAGAAGCTTCAGTTGCTTACCCTCAGCTCCGGGGACGATTTGACATCTCCCGTTTCACCGCACATGGCAGAATTAGTTCTGCTTGAATTGGATGAGCTGAATCCTGTTAGTTCCTCCCGTAAGGACGTTGAAGCCGCTCTGACAGATTATGTCGAAGATGAATATATGGGAAATTCTGATATGTTTGTTCCGTATTCTGAAGCGCGAAAAAACGGCACAAGATAAAGCTATTTAAGAGCTTGGCTGAATACTATAATAATCGATCAGGAATTCCGCGACTTGTTTAAAGGTGGGCGCAGCTGTCGTTTCACCCCATGTTCCTTCTCCGATACGCGGTCGGTCCAGTTTTACCAGAACAACGAATTGAGGCTTGGTGGCCGGAAAATAACCGGCGAAAGAGGTAATAGTGGCTCCTTCGCCTTTTTCGTATTGTCCGTACTTGCCGGCAATTTGCGCGGTACCTGTCTTGCCTGCCACAAGATAACCGGGGATTTCAGCACGTCCGTGGTACCCGCGGACAACCGAAACAAGCATCGAGGAAATAATGCTGGACGTGTCTTCCGAAATAACGCGGTGAATGATTTCCGGCTCGGTTTTGATAACTTCATTGCCGCGGATGACGGAATCCACAATGTAAGGCTGGATCAGCTTGCCGCCGTTGGCGAGCGCCGCCCATGCGGCGACCATCTGAAGCGGCGTGACCACAATTCCCTGACCAAAAGAGGTTGTTAAAAGCTGAGCCTTGGACCAGTGATTATAATAGTCCACTGCCCCCTTGGTCTCTCCTTCAAGTTTTATGTTGGTATATTCCCCGAAGCCAAAATCCTTTAAATACTTATACATAAGCCGTTTTCCGAGTTTTTTGGCGACCCATGCCATGCCCGTGTTCAGTGACTTTTCAAGTACCTGAGTCATGGTGGTAATGCCGCCGTAAATGCCTGTGGCGTTCTTAATTTCAAATTCGTCAATCAGCAATGGGCCGTCATTGTCAAAAGTCGTCTGGGGCTCGACCTCTTTTGCATCGATAGCAATCGCCATCACCATTGGTTTAAAAACGGAACCGGGCTCATAATATTCGCTGATTACTTTGTTCTTGAAAACCCCCGGACCGAAAAGGTTTTCGTAAACATATTTTTCAACCTCATCATTATTCAGATCCCCAGAGTCAATTGGTACGTACTGTCCGCGCTCATCTTTTTTGAAAACAGGTGTGGTGGGATAAACTTTTTCCTCATTTTTCAAATCAAGCTTACGTAACGTGTAGGATTCGGTATAAATATTGGGGTCAAAAGTAGGATAATTGGCCATGGCAACGATGGCGCCGGAAAACGGGTTCATAATAACGATCTGGCCGCTGTCAGCCTTATACTCTTCGACCTTTTCTTTCAGAATCTTCTCGACTTCTTTCTGAACAACACGGTCGATGGTAAGAACGATGGTATCGCCGTCCACCGCATTCACGATTTTCGTGTCGCTCACGGTAATCTGCCGTCCAAAAGGGTCACTTTCGGCGTAAATGGCACCCTTTTTCCCCTCCAGCTCAATATTGAAATAGCCCTCAATACCATACTGGCCTGTGTTCTCACGATTGATAAAGCCCACTAAATGCGATGCCAGTTCGCTTTCCGGATAAAAACGCCAGTGTTCAGGCAAAAGCACCACACCCTTCAAATCAAGACTCTCAATCTCGCGTGAGGCTTCAGGGCTTAGTTTATTCTTCAAAAATACGTAGCGCACCTTACGGCGGGTAAGCCTTGCCGCAATGGCAGACGGCGCTTCATCCAGATATGTGGCAAGGGTCTTAGACACAACGGATAATTGAGATTCAGGAATCAGCGTGGGATCGCCGTAAATCAAAAAGCGGTTTGAATCCACAAAAATGCCCGGCAGGCGCTCGTTGATGATATCAGCCATCAGCTCGTCTTCGGCATCACGTCTAAGAATCACAAAATCCACCTCTGATTTGGATATCTTGGCCAGAATATCTTCCGATATTTCCTGAAGCATCGCATTATACGATTTAAACTCAACCTCTTCCTCCCTGACTGATTCAGTTTTTTTTATCGTACCTGTCTCGATATCCCAAATTGTATCCGGGACGATCAGGCTTTCAATACTCTTTTCCTGCTTAATGTTATAAAAGCAGCTTTCCGGATCTTCCAGGCAGGCGTTATATTCCTCTTTCGTAAAAATGATGGGGGTCAGCTTAGAGGCTATTTCCGGCTTATCATCGGCCACCATCGGATCCACATAAAGCAGATCAAGCGTCGTGTTGGTGGCCAGTTTGGAAAGTTCCCCCGAATGAGTGTCCTTCACATAAATATCACCGCGCCTCGCGGGAAGGTCAATCGCACCGAAATGCTGTTCCTCGGCAATAGCCAGGTACGTATCATGCCGGAGTATCTGAAGCTGAAAAAGACGAACAAAAATAACCGAAAAAGCGGCAAATACGAAAATCATCAGAATAATAATCCGGCTTCTGGTGTGGCCGCCTTTAATAGTTGTCTGATAAGAGGAGTAAGAAATCTTTCGCATTGTTCTTACGATTTCGGTTAGCGGCCATCATTCTAGCAGAACTTGTATTTTGAGCCCAGTGATTGTAAAAAAACATAATTTATGCTAAAATATTATGAAAACAAAAAAATATGAAATATCGTATCGGCGTTATGGGTTCCGCCCAGGGACCTACCATCAAAGTTCAGGAAAACATCAAAAAGGCAATTGAAATCGGGCAGGAGATTGCCAAAGCGGACTGTATTCTGGTCAACGGGGCCTGTCCTGGACTTCCCGATGAAGCCGCCTATGGAGCCAAAAATGTAGGGGGTATGACCATGGGGATTTCACCCGCTTTCAGTGAAGAGGAGCACACCAAAACCTACAAATCTCCCAAAGAAAATTACGATATCATTATTTACACCGGCATGGGCCTGATGGAGCGCGACCTGATCAATATAAGAAGCGTGGACGCCATAATTGTTATGGGGGGAGGCGTGGGCACCCTGAACGAATTTGCGGTCGCTTTTGATGATATGAAGATTGTAGGAGTGCTGACCGGCACTGGCGGAGTTTCGGATCACATTGACAAGATCCTTGAGATCTGCGGCCGCAAAGTGGAAGACTACGTTATTTTTGACTCCGAGCCAAAAAGGCTTGTCGCCAAGGTTCTGGAAAGGCTAACAAAATACCCCAGACCGGTTACTGAAGATGAGAGGATATTCAAAAGCGGCAAAGGCGAGTAAAACAAATTAACTTGCGCAAAAAAAGCAAATCTGCTAGTTTAAGCGTGCCGGCTTTTTAAGAGTACACACAATGATAAAAAAATATTTGAGAGACAGCTTGGCGGAGCTAAATAATGTAACCTGGCCTACCAGAAAACAGGGGATTCGGATCACGACCATCGTTTTCATCTTTATGATCGTTGCAGCTGTTGTTTTGGGTTTTCTGGATCAATTGTTCGCCTGGGCCATCCGCGCTCTGTTGTCGCTTTAACCGAAGCATATTTTTTATACCGATTCATCTGATTTTCAATTTTCAATAAATAATATAAATGGCAAAACAGGCAAAAAATACAGGGCGCAACTGGTATGTTCTGCATACTTATTCCGGCTACGAAGATGCTGTGGAAAAAGCGCTGAGGCAGCGTATAGAAGCCCTGAACATGCAGGATTACATTTTTGATGTCAAGGTTCCTAAAGAGACCCAGGTGGTGATCAAGAGGGGTGATCCCGTGCAGGAGAAAAAGAGGATTTTTCCGGGGTATGTACTGGTCGAGATGATTGTAACGGATGATTCATGGTATGTAGTGCGCAATACCCCTAATGTTACTGGTTTCGTCGGATCAGGAAATATCCCGGTACCGGTGACACCCGAGGAATTTGGCGTGATTCAAAAAAGAGTGGGCGGTGATGAAGTAACTTTCAAAATCGATTTCATCAAGGGCGACCATGTCACCATTAATTCCGGTCCTTTTTCCAATTACGAAGGTATTATCGATAAGATCGATCCGGAAAAAGGCAAAGTTAAAGTACTTGTCTCCATCTTTGATCGTGAAACACCGATTGAACTGGACTTTACCCAGGTTAAAAAGAAGTAGGATGAAGAAAACGCAGCTTGCAATATTGTTTTTGGCGGTGATAGCACTATTCGCTTTGGCGGATTACTTTGTCAATCTTCCCGAGGGGATACCGATGCCAAAGCCTTCCGTATCGTCACAGAAAGAAGGGGATGCTACAACTCCCGAAGTCATTAATCATCCCAATATTACCAAACAGATTCTGGATCAGGGAGGACTGCCAAGTGATTATTCCCTTGAAAAGCGAACACGATCCACGGAACTATTCGAAACCTTCGACCTCAGCGAGCTGGCCAATGTAAGTATCTACAAAAATGTGCTGGTCGGCACAGACACGCAGGGGCAGTTGCCGATTTACGTATATGAAATACACGGGCCTGTAGGTCAGGGGGGTATAACTTATCTTAACGTAAAGCTTGCCATGGTCGATCAGCTTGGCTCAGAAGCCGGCATCAACGAAACCGGTGATTACGGTTATAACAGCCTTTTTTACAACGACTCGAAAAATCCCTCGAACGGTTTTCTGCTTTCGCAGGTTGAAGATATGGTTTTCGGGTTCAAATATAGCAAAAAATCAATCCAGGCCTTTGACTTAATAAAAGGTTTGGTAAATAATTACATGTCCTCAGTTAACAATACTATTTAATTTCTCATTCCAGTGGCAAAAAAAGTAATGAAAATCATCAAGTTGCAGATTCCTGCCGGAAAAGCCAACCCCGCGCCTCCGGTAGGCTCGGCCCTTGGCCAGCACGGCGTCAATATTCAGGACTTCTGCACTCAGTTTAATGAAAAAACCAGAGAGCAGGGCGATACGCTGATTCCGGTGGTTATTTCGGTCTACGAAGACCGCTCATTCAGTTTTATCACCAAGATGCCTCCTGCTTCCACGCTGATCAAGAAAACACTCAGTTTAAAAAGTGGCAGCGGGACACCTCAAAAGGTCAAGGTGGGTAACCTGACTAGGGCACAGCTTCGTGAAATTGCCGAAAAGAAAATGGAAGATCTGAATGCAAACGATGTTGAGCATGCAATGAACATTATCGCCGGAACCGCCCGCAGTATGGGCATTACGGTTGAAAAATAAGATATTTTATTTAAGTGGGAGTCCCGCTAAGCGGGACGTTTGGACCACCTAACAATACCATCATGAAACGAGGAAAAAAATATACCGAGTCATTAAAAAAACTTGGGGATAAGAAAAGTTTCCCACTGCCTGAAGCCGTCCGGCTTTTAAAAGAAACGGGAACGACGAAGTTTGATTCCACGGCCGAAGTTCATATCAACCTGAATATCGATTCAACCAAAGCGGATCAGGTGATTCGCGGCACTATCAATCTGCCGCACGGATCAGGGAAAAAAGTCCGTATCGCCGCCCTTGTGACAGATGACAAAATAAAAGCGGCCAAAGACGCGGGCGCGGATGAAGCCGGGCTGGAGGATCTGGTGGCTGAGTTTGAAAAAGGTAAGATCAATTTTGACGTGATCATCGCGATGCCCGCTGTTATGAAACAAATAGGAAAAGTAGCCAAGATTTTAGGTCAAAAAGGCCTTATGCCCAACCCCAAGGCGGGCACAGTGACGGATGATGTCGTTAAAACCATCAAAGAGCTCAAAGCGGGACGTCTGGAATACCGAAATGACAAAGAGGGAAACGTGCACAGTATTTTTGGCAAACTTTCTTTTAAAGAAGAGGAACTCGAAAACAATTTCAAATCATTCCTCAGGGTTATCCGTGAAGCGAAGCCATCGTCGATCAAGGGGTCTTTCATCAAATCCATTACTATAACCAGCACAATGAGTCCCGGTATTAAACTGGATGTGAACGAAGCACTCAAAGCACTTTAGCGTATGCACAACATTATGCGAAAAGCGGTGGATCCCGGGCGTCAGATCAGTGCGAACCTGATTTTGGCTCACGACCCATGGGAACGGAATACCCTGCTTCGCGATTTAGATGATCAGAAAATTGCACCCAAAGTCAGAATAAAGCGAATCGATCAGGAAATTCAGCTTCCCAGGTACGAAACGGAAGGATCCGTGGGTTTTGATCTGCCAGCCAGAGAGGACCTTACGGTTCAGCCGGGTGAGATTAAGCTGATTCCCTCAAACGTTATCATCGAAGTGCCAAGGGGTTATGCTCTTATTCTGGCCTCACGGAGTTCTACACCCAAGAAGTATGGCCTAATGAAACCGCACGGGATTGGCGTGATTGACCTGGATTATTGCGGTCCGAATGATGAGATAAAAATACAGGTATACAATTTTACCGATAAAGAAATTCAGATCAAAAAAGGCGACAGGATCGCGCAGGGGCTTTTTATGCGCGTGGATCGTCTGGAATTTGAGGAAGTGGATGAAATCAAGCCGGATTCAAGAGGCGGCTTCGGTTCAACCGGTAAGGGTGTCACTTGAACTCATTGCGGATAAAAATCAATCCGCAGCCAATTACAAGCGTGGCAATCAGGGTTACCATGGCGCCGAATTGATAGCTTCGCTTGCTTTCAATGAGCTCGTAATCGAGGTTGGTGAGCACAAACTCCGTCTGACTCACGGCGTTGTACTCATTGATTTTACCCTGCACAAAATCCTTTACCGCAATCAATGTTTCCTTTTCGACAGGGGTGGGGGCGCTTAGCATAAAAATTATATTCTGACGCTCCTGAATATGTGCGGAGATACCGGAACCCCCGGGCAGGTCCGCCGCGGCCTGAAGATCGGGTAAAAAACTGGGAAACTTCAGCCAGCCGATCATGGTCTGGCCGAAGTAATGGGCCGCTTCATTGAGCTTATGAAGATCCTCCTGCTTATGTTTCACACCAGTCGTGGCGTAAATTCTTCCTTCGTAGCACGGCCTGGTAAAACCCGGACTTGCAAAGGCAAACAGAATCTGCCCGGCCAGTACGATAACAATAAGCATTAAAATTTCCTTTTTGAAGGGTTTCAGAATATTCATTCAGTTTGAGAGAGTTTTTTTAAGAAGTTCATTGTGTGCCTTGGCCGCCAGGTTGCCGATAGATCCATTGGAATCCAGATCAAAAGCTTTCTGGAAAGCGTCAAGCGCCATTTGATCGCGATGCTGCCGCGCATAAAGATTGCCAAGATTGTAGTAAGCGGCCGCCAGATTCGGATCAAGCTCCAGGGCTTTCTTCAGATTACGCTCAGCTTTTTCATCATCTTCCATGCCGGAATAACTCCAGCCCAGCAGATTATAGCTCATGGCTGAATCGGGAAAGGTAAGGGCGGCTGTTTCAGCAAGCTTAAGAGCTTTTTGCGGTTCATGAGTGAAGTCCAGATAAAGCCAGACCGGGCGGACGAAAGAATTGATGTCATCCTGACTGATCCTCAGAACCTGCTCGTAAGCGTCGACGGATTTCTGATAATCCTGCGTTTCGAAATACAGATCCGCGAGGTGTCTGAAAATAACCAGCTTGGGTTCAAAGCCGTTGGAAAGGGCCAGATTAAAGAAAATTATGGAATCTTCAAAATGCTCCAGTTCCTTATGGGTGATCCCAAGAAAATACTGCGTGGTGGGCCACTCCGAATCAAGGCTGTAGGCTTTTTCGAAGGCGGTCAGGGCGAACTGATATTTTTCCAGATTCAGATAGGCAAAGCCGAGCAGAATCCAGCCGTCCCGAAGATCACCACGCTCTCTTAGGACTTCCTTGAGCAGATGAATGGCCATCTCAAACTCCGTAGCCTTATTAAAGCTTCGCGCTAGCAGTTCGGACAAATAAAGATCCTCAGCCGCCTGCGTAAAACCGAACTCCTGATAAGCATCGAGAATGATACCGATATGGGAACTTAGGTCAGGATCAGAGGAAGCGACCTGAGCCTGTTTAAGGTATTTCCGGGCCGCGTCATGATTCGCGAAAAGCGCGCTCAAAAGACCCTGATAGTAAAGCACGCGCGCGTCCGGCACTTCGGTTGCCGGATAGGTGTCCAGAAGATTCTTGGCGGTGTCAAAGTCGCTCATACGGATATAAATACGGATCATATCAAGGCGCGTTTCCGGCTGATTCGGGTCGAGCTGAAGCACCTGTTCGGCGTTGGTTAGCGCCTTTTTGTAGTTTCTGAGCTCAAAATGGGTCTTGACTAGCTTTAGATAGGGCTCGATTCGCTGAGATTCCAGATTGGCGGCGCGCACGTACTCATTGGAGGCAAAAGTCAGAAAACCTCTCTCAAAAAAATAGTCACCCTTCTCCATTCGATCCTCGTAACTCAGGTTCACCTCTTCCGGGGGCTCTGCAGTCGAAGGTAATTGCGGACCGGTTTTTTCGGTTTCCGGTAACAAACCGAAAAAGCCGGTTTTGCTCAGTTCGGCCCCTTTCCACGCGTAAATTCCGCCAATCACAAGAAAGGCCAGAAGAACAGCGGAGATGATGGCAATAAATTTACGCATTTAAATGATTTAGTCAAAGTGAGTCTATCAAATTAGGGAAAGCGATTCTAGTGCTTATGAAGCCTTGCTGTCAGGATGGCAATGGCTAAAGCGTCAGCCGCGTCATGAGGTTTTGGCAGTGAGTTTAAATTAAGGAGCCGCCGGACCATTTCCTGTACCTGCGTTTTATCCGCCTGACCGCTGCCGCATATATTACTTTTGACCTCGGTCGGTTTCATCTCGTGAATTGGCAGGCCTCTTTCGTGAGCCTCGGCCATAATCACTCCGCGCGCGTGGGCGACCTTGATGCCGTTGGTGATATTCTTCACAAAAAAAAGCTCCTCAACGCCCACGGCCGCGTACTTATGCATTGAGAGAATTTCAGCAAGGTCCCTTTTTATCACGGTCAGCCTTTCAGCGAGCGAATCGGCAGGCACCGTTTTAATAATTCCGCAATCCACAAACTCAGGCTCATCATCCTTCACCATTATGATTCCAAAACCGACCTCCGAGAGGCCCGGATCAATGCCGAGAAAATACATATCACTGATTAAGTAATTGAACCGCAGACTTAAGAGCCGCCATATTATAGCCGTAATTCATGCGGGTGGAACCGAGTACCCCCATAACTCCGTCAAAACCCTGGTGAGAGTAGGGGATAGCCAGCAGACTACAGCTCTGAAATTCAGGTAAAATATTTTCTTCCCCAATATAAATGGCCCCCTCATCGGTAATTTCAAGGTTCGCCAGAACGCCGGCAAGGTCATTCTCCAGAATCTCTATCACTTTGCTTACCTTTTCGGGTTCCAGTATGAACTCGGGCTTTCTGAGGATATTACTAATGCCTATATAAAAGAATCGGCCTTTATCGGGAATTGTTGCAAAACTTATGTTATCGGTGGCGGCGGCAAGAATGGAAACCGTGTCGTAGAGCTTCTCTTTGGCCTTTTTCAGATAGTATTGCCGGCGGATCTTCAGCATGTCGGCCTGCGCCTGTTTCATCAGGCGGTCCTGTTGCGTCATTTGGTCTACCATAAGCCGGTAAGCCCTGTTAGTGGGGACACGTCCGGCGGAAGTATGAGGCTGGGTGATATAGCCTTCCTGCTCCAGAGCGGCCATTTCGTTGCGGATAGTGGCTGAAGACACCTGAAAATCATAAGACTCTGTCAGATGTTTTGAGCCTACCGGCAGCGCATGCTGAATGAAAGATTCAATGATGGCTTCCAATATTTTCTGTCGTCGTAAATCCATTAGCAGTTAAGGCAGGTAAGTGCTAATCAATTTTTGCAGAGAAATGCGAAGGTGTCAAATACCCATCGGCTCATGCACAACTTTTGGTAAAATAAAAAACATATAATACAGGCTGATTATTTCAGTCAACCCGGGCTATCCTATTTAGGGTGCTTTTGAACGCTTAACATCAGCGGTGCCTTATAGGTACCATTACATACCCTGTGATGTAAATCAGAATTCTATACCCCCAAATGGATATCCCTGCCATTGATTCATTCCCACTCGATTGTGACAGATATGTTTGCCAAGAGTTATTCATGGGCCATATTCACCTTGCCAAATTTGACAAAAACTGATAGTGTTTCAGCATTACCGCCCCCCACTTTTTGGGGTGGCTGGTAATGATCTTTTAAGACTACTTGCAAAAAACTTAACAGCGGCAAAATCCAAAACTCAGGAGCATAAGAAAAAATGAAGTTCGCACGTTTTTTCGTCCTCGCCCTCGCCATCATTGCTTTCACGACCGCGGCCCGCACGCGCGGACCGGGATCGGTCGAAGTCACTCTCATCTGCGACTTCGAGAAGGCCAAAGAGGCCGGGAAGTACGACTGGGTACATCCCGCATACGGAGACGCCAGTGACGCTCCATCGACCAACTGCAAAAACGGCGAGAAGGTAAAAATCACCTTCTTCAACGTCGGGCAGGAGATCGTCACCTTCCAGGATGCGGAAGACGAGATCAGGCGACACAGCTGCCGCCCAGCCACATGGCCGGAACTGTTCGCGGTGGGTGCTCAGCACCCCGACCTTCAGCGCGACTACCACATCGTTGCGATCGGGTCGATATGGAAGTACACGGCCAAAAATCCGATGCTAAAGAAACAGGTTCTCATACTTATCCCAAGTCTGTACTGGGACGAAGAGGATGGCAAAAACCTGGGCATGGACACTATCGTCTTCAGTGGCGAATGGCACTTCGCCGCGGTATGCGGCGGCAAGTAGCTTAAAAACTGGACTACATTGGCCTCGTGCCCCTTAACGGGAGCCCTGTGCCTTGTCCTCCCACGAAGGCCGGTCAGCGCACGCGCGCAGGATCGGCTTTTCGTCTAGCCGACCCCGTGACACTTTTTATACTTTTTGCCGCTGCCGCATGGGCACATTTCATTACGCCCGACCGCATCGTGTTTTGCGGATGGCGCGGCGGGTGCATTGTCAGAAATCTTTTTAACAACGGCATTCTGAGCCGAATAATCCTCGCCGGCGGGTGAACTCCCCGGATGCATTCGCGAACGCGTCAGATTCCCCTCAATCGCGTCCTGGTTGGTTTTAAGTTCCTGGACCTGCTGAGGTTGTTCCTGAACTGGTACTTCCGTTCTGATCTGCAGTTTAAACAGGGTACTCACGATATTATGCTGAATCATGGCCAGAAGCGTGGTAAACAGCTGATAAGATTCCTGCTTATACTCCATCAGCGGATCACGCTGACCGTAACCGCGAAGCGAAACCGATTCGCGGAGCTGGGTCATCTGGTCAATATGTTCCATCCACAGCATATCAACGATCCGAAGGGATATCTGCTTCTCGGCATTTCGCAGAATTCCCGGATCGGGCAGGGAGTCCTCTTTGATCTGGTACTCACCGAGTAAAATGTTGCTCAGATTTTCCGTGAGCGTATCGGTGTCTTCGATCTTTTCGAAATCGGCCGCATCCAGTTTCTTTTCGGAATAAGGCATCAGGGCATTCAGCGATCTGACCATGCCGTCCAGGTCCCAGTCCGCACGGTTTGGCGTCGAGGTGTGCAGAGTGACCAGATGATGAGCTTCATTTTTCATCATCTTCCTGATTTCCTCAGAAATATCTTCTGTGGAAAGTATCTTCAGACGCCTTGAGTAGATGATTTCACGATGCTTATTCATTACATCATCGTATTCCAGCAGATGCTTCCTGATATCGAAGTTATGGCCTTCCACGCGTTTTTGGGCGGACTCGATACTGCGTGTGATAAGGGAGTTTTCAATCGGCGTGTCATCATCAATCCCAAGCCGATCCATCATGCTTTTTATGCGGTCGGAGCCGAAAAGCCGCATCAGGTCATCGTCCATGGAAATAAAAAAACTAGAGTAACCGGGATCCCCCTGACGCCCGGAGCGCCCGCGGAGCTGATTGTCGATACGCCTTGAGTCGTGCCGTTCGGTGCCGATAATTGCCAGACCGCCGAGCTCCTTCACGCCTTCAGCGAGTTTGATGTCGGTTCCGCGGCCGGCCATGTTGGTCGCGATGGTCACTGCGTCCTTTTGGCCTGCCAAAGCCACAATTTCAGCTTCACGCTCGTGGTGCTTTGCGTTCAGTACTTCATGTTTGACCGCGCATAATTTGAGCATTTTGGAAAGCATCTCAGAGGTTTCGACGCTGATGGTGCCGACAAGTACCGGTTGACCTTTCTCATGTAGTTCCTTGATAGATTTAACTACATTATTCCACTTGCCGCGGGAATTTTTGTAAATCAAATCAGGCATATCCTGGCGGATAACCGGCATATTTGTCGGAATCACAATGGTATCCAGACCATAAATCTTGTAGAACTCCTCCTCTTCCGTCTTTGCGGTGCCGGTCATACCGGACAGTTTGGAATAAAGTCTGAAGAAATTCTGAAAGGTAACCGTAGCCAGGGTTTTGCTTTCTCGTTTCACCTCCACATTTTCTTTTGCTTCAATTGCCTGGTGAAGGCCATCGGAATAGCGACGGCCCGGCATCAGACGGCCGGTAAACTCATCGACAATAATGATTTCATCGTCTTTTACCAGATAGTCTCTGTCGCGCTGAAAAATCGCCTTTGCCTTCAGGGCCTGCTCAATGTGGTGCACTTCTAAAAAACCGGCCTCGGTATAAATATTTTCAACCCCTAAAAGCTGTTCCATCTTCGCGATGCCGGGTTCGGTCAGGGTGACGTTCCGGGCTTTTTCGTCTATATTATAGTGTTCTTCCGGGGCCAGCTGACTTATCAGCCTGGAATATTGATAATATTTGTCAGTCGACTCCTCGGCAGGCGAGGAAATAATCAGCGGAGTCCGGCTTTCATCGATCAGAATCGAGTCCACCTCATCGACAATGGAGAAATGGAGCTCGCGCTGAACACGATATTCCAGCTGGGTGGCCATATTATCTCTCAGATAGTCGAAGCCGAATTCGTTATTGGTCCCGTATGTAATGTCCGCCGCGTAAGCTTCCTGCCGTTCATCCGGACTAAGGTCGTGCACGATCGTTCCGACAGTCAGGCCAAGGTAGTTATAAACAACGCCCATCCAGGCCGCGTCACGTTTGGCCAGGTAGTCGTTCACGGTCACCAGATGAACGCCCTTCTTGGTTAAGGCGTTCAGATAAAGCGGAAAGCAGGCCACCAGGGTCTTACCTTCACCAGTCCGCATTTCCGCAATTTTTCCTTCGTGCAGTATAATGCCGCCGAGCAGCTGTACATCATAAGGGATCATATCCCAGACCTTTTCTTCCTTTCCTAAATTGAACTTGGTACCGATAAGACGGCGGCAGGCATTTTTGACTGTGGCATAAGCCTCAACCAGAATGTCGTCCGTGCTTTCACCGGTGTTTAGCCGTTCGATAAATTCACCGGTCTTGGCCTTCAGAGATTCTTCGGAGAGCAATTGATATTCTTCCTCTTTGCGGTTTATAGCTTCAACCAGACCGGCTTTCTTCTTCAGTTCCTTCTCGTTCGAATCCCCCAGAAACATATTGATGATCTTTTTCAGCATTCCTTTGGAACGGATAATTTTATATTTGGCCAGACGATTATAGGCAAATAAGCTGAAATTGACAAATAAAAGACAATTTTGTAGACTTTCAACACTGATTTCAAAAAATTAGGATCATATGAACTACTATCAATACAAGCGAAGAGCGCCGCGCTACCAGGCGACTGATTTTATAAAGCCATTCCTGCTGATCATTATTTTTGTCGGCATCATTCTGACTGCCTGGCGATTTATCGGCACGGAATTCATTGAAGGCGGAAATGTCATTTCCAGTGAAAAAGTGTTTTTGGACATCGAAACGGGCAGTGCAAAAGCAATGACGTCCGGAGACGGAGAATGGAAGAATGTCCCCACCGGCATCTATTTATACGAAGGTGAAAAGGTAAAGACCCAGTCAGACGGCCGTCTGACACTGACTTTTTTCGAAAAAGACACAGTTCGCCTGGACAAGAGCGGCGAACTTCAGCTTAAGACGCTTAGTCGGGACGCCATCGGAGGACAGGCGGCGCTTCAGCTTAATGCCGGCAAGATATGGGTAGTGATCGATAAAAACAGCCCTATAGTTTCGGAATTCACTATCGATACGGGTTTGCTTAGTCTGAAGTCGAGTGGAGGCACTTTTGCAGTAGTTAACCCGGGTATGCTTTATGTGATATCAGGTTCTGTAAAAGCCGAGATTCTGAGTGAAGGAAAAGTCGTAAAAACCTCAACGATAGGCGTTGGTCAGGAACTTGTTGCAGATGAAACCATTGCCGCTGATTTGGCGACAGGTATTCAGAAAGAGGTGATTTTCGCTCTGGATGATACTTTCAAGAGTTCGAATTGGTACCGCTGGAACCAGCAGCAGAAAGGCGCTGTCACGCTGAATGGGGAAGATGTAAGCAGTGACGCGGAGGAATCAGATGGAACTACGCCTGATGAAGAGGTGCTAAGCGAGACAGGAACAAAAGAAGCTATTGAGGAAGAAGAGCTAGCGAATGAGATCGATGAAAATGATAAGGAAGCGCCCTCTCAGCCTCAGATCAAAGAACCTGGCGCCAATGGCGAAACGGTAATTCTGGAAGATATTGAAGAGATTATCATCGGTACGGTGAGCGCGGATACGGAAGGGGTGATTGTGAATGATTACCGCCTGACTCAGTACAAGCCCGGCAGCGGCAAATTCAGCTATTACGCCAAAACGGCATACGGTAACCTGAAAGTCGGTGATAACGAATATAAGGTTATCGCGGTGGATAAGGCCGGAAATAAAAGTGAAACGGCGGTAATTACCCTGACACTGACTCAGGAAGTCGTCGACAAGACCAAGCCCGAGGAAGAAGAAACGACCACCGAATCCGCGCCTGAAGCCACTGCCACAGGAGGCGTGAAAATTACCTCGCCCAACAACGGCGAAAATCTGGTCACTAGCGAAACCTCCTTCGAAATAAAGGGCGAAGTGCCTGCAGGAACTGCCAAAGTGGTGGTCAATGACTATACTCTGCAGGGCTTTTCAGAAGGCGGCACCACCTTCCTGTACCGCGCGAGCAGTACTTTGGGTACCCTTGAGATCGGAGAACTGAATACTTACACTGTTAAAGCCTACGACGCGGACGATAAGCTTCTTGGCACGGCCAGCATGACGATTGACGTTGAGTCCTCTCAGACAGGGGTCGGCGACCCGGTCATCACCATGCCCACTTCCGCGTCCACATACACTACAACTCTGGACCAGCTGGTGATCGGAGGCGCAGTGGGTAAATGGGTCGAAATGGTGTACCTGAACGGGGAACCGATACACGAGTATATTCCGGGTTCAGAACAATGGAAAAAGACTGTCAATCTGAATCCCGGCGAGAATGTCCTGAGCGTTTACGGCAAAAAAAACGGCGAACAGACCAGTACGGTCACGATCACGATCAATTATCAGAACTAACGGATATATCTGGCTTTATTGGCGTTGTGTTCCCCGAGAGTTTTCGCGTAATGAACACCGCCATCTGAATCATGCAGGTAATACCAGTAATCGGTATCTTTAGGGTATAAGGCCGCCCTAATGCTCGAGATGCCCGGATTAGAGATCGGGGTGGGGGGCAGTCCCGCGTATTTTCGGGTATTATAAGGCGAATCGGACTCCAAATCCTTGGCGCTCAAAGCTCCGCTGGTGCGCCCAAGGCCGTAAAGCACCGTCGCATCCGCGTAAAGCCCCGTGCCTGAACCAAAGCGATTCCACAAAATACCGGCCACCGTAGGCCGTTCCTCATCATTTCGTTCTTCACGCTCCACAATCGAGGCCATGATCATAATATCCTCAAAACTCCTGGCCGAGGCGTTGACAGCGGCCCAGTCATCATCGCTGAGCCTGCTTTTAAAGGTGCTGATCAGCCGGGTTATAAACGCCTCATCGGAATAAGTGTCAGGGTTCACGAAGTAAGTATCCGGGTAAAGATAACCCTCAAGGTAACCGTTTGGCAGAAAATTGAAGTCGAACTCGCAATCTTTAAGGCAGGCTATAAAATCTTCGGCGGTTGTCAGTTCGTCGTCCTCAAGCTTCTCGGCTATCTGCCGGACCGTCCAGCCCTCTAAAAGCGTCACGGCAAACTCAGATGATTTGCCCGAAGCCAGCATCTCGACAATTCTTGGCATAGTAAAGTTCTCCTGAAACACAAAGCGTCCAGCCCTAAGCTGATCACTCAGTTCATTCTGCCGAAGGTAAAAGTTGAAAGCACTGACACTCTTGATAAGTCCTTTTTCGTATAGTAAGTCGGCAACATCACTGCCGGTGGCACCCTCCGGTACGCTGACAGTGATCCGATTACTGCCGGAAGGATTGAGCGCGTAGCGTACCGCAGATGAATAACCGCCATAAAGTAAAAAAATGGAAACCAAACTGATCGCTAAGGTCAGATAAAAGATTTTCTTCATAAAGCTGGCTTACTTACCGCCACCCAACAGACCGCCCATGCCACCCATAACGTCCTTCATTTTGTCCGCCGCGATGGCCTGGGATTTTTTGATGGCCTTGTTGGCCGCTTCCACAAAGGCCTTCTCAATTCGTTTGACATCGCCCGAAAGCGCCTCGGGAACTTTGGCGTCAATAAAAGTCTGTTCGCCATTGGCCACCAGAACAATTCCGTCCGCCTCGGCTTCGATATGAATGTTTTTGAGTTGTTTCTTGATTTCTTTGGCCTGCCTCTGGAGTTTATAAAGGTCCTTGGCCTGATCCATGAATCCCATAGTATTTTATTTAAATTATATTTCCCCGTAAGTCTAACATAGCTTCGGGCATTTAAAAACATTTGCAATCGGAAGTTCACTAGTGTATAAAATATGGGCTTAATTAATCTTAAAAAAGGAGAAATCAATGATTTACGCGATCAAGAAGCAAAGTGAATCCAATGAACGTCTGATGAGCCGCTTTAAAAAAGTGGTTCAGCGAAGCCGCATCATGGAGACCAAGCGAAACCGCTACCATAAGCCAAAACCCACGAAGAAGTTTGTTCGTGAGGCTGCCGTAAAGCGGGCCGAGCACCGAAAAAAGCGTGAGAGAGCAAAGTTCTATAGCTAAAATCTATGAAAACCCCGATCATCACGATCGTTGGAAGGCCCAATGTCGGTAAGTCAACCCTCTTTAATAAGATAATAGGATCCCGAGTCGCCATTACTGCCGAGGAAGCCGGGACGACCAGAGATCGGCTTTTCCACAAAGTGACCCATCCCGTCATCGATTTTTTCCTTGTGGATACAGGAGGGCTGGAATTTGGAAAAGGAGAGAGCGTGATCGAAGATGACATGCAGACTCAAAGCCGTATTGCCATGGAAGAAGGGGATCTGATTCTTTTTGTGGTGGACAGCAAAACAGGGGTGCACGGACAGGATATTAAAGCGGCCGAACTGCTTCGCAGTACAATCAGAAAACCGGTTATTTTAGTGGTGAATAAGTGTGACCAGATTCTGGACGATGCGCATCTGGCAGAATTCTACAGCCTTGGTCTGGGTCAGCCATACCAGGTATCAGCCATCCACAAGACGGGCATCGATATGCTGGTAGACTACATCATGATCTCCCTCAGGGAACGTCACTTTATTACCAAAAATGACAAAGACTACGGAAAAATCACTAAGTGGGAATCAGCCCATACACAGGTGGCAGTGGCGGGAAAACCAAATGTCGGCAAATCGTCCCTGATCAACGCGATCCTGAATAAAGAGAAACTGATTGTCTCCGCAATACCAGGTACCACGCGGGACAGCACCGATAGCTTTATCCGGCACAAAGATAAGGAATACAATTTCATAGACACGGCGGGTTTGAAAAGGCCGGGAAAAACACAGCGCGGCATCGAGAGATTCAGTGCGCTCAGATCCATGGCTGCCATCGAAAGGTGCGACGTGGCGCTGATGGTGCTCGACAGCTCACAGCCCGTTTCCCATCAGGATCAGGCCATTGCCAGCTACATAATAGAAGCGGGCAAGGGGCTGATCATTCTGGCCAACAAATGGGATATACCCCAAGATGACTTGGACCGCTCGGGCCAAGCCGGAAAAAGTGAGAAGAGACCGGAAAATAGTGAGGAGAAGCTGAGAAATGAGTACATAGTGAAGCTTAAGCGAAAATTTCCATTCCTTTCCTGGGCACCGGTGGTCTTCACCTCAGCCGTCACTAAAAAAAATATGCATATCATCTTTGAGCAGATCGACCTGATCACCAAAGAACGCAAAATGCGCATCACAACCGCCAAACTCAATACCTTCATGGAACAATTGGTTCACGAGCACCGTCCAACAGGGAAGGGGAGAACACACCCCAGGATTTACTACATCACTCAGCCAGAAACCGAACCACCCAAATTCATCGTATTTGTGAATAAGACAAGTGCCTTTCACTTTTCATATGTCAGATACATAGAAAACAGGCTCCGTGAAAAATTCACCTTTACCGGCACACCAATTAAGATTGAATATAGGGAGAAGGAGAGGTTGTAGATTGGGGATATGAGAGTGCTTCGTATAAAACCTAG
>JAHJFD010000026.1 GCA_018825145.1 Patescibacteria group bacterium | reverse complement strand
TCCCGCAATATCAAAGGCTGCATGATCATAGGGCTGAAACTATTCTATGAGTCAGTTCTATCCATTTGCTTAACCCCGCCAAAATGGCTCAATCAAAAGATAAAACGTACATTAATTCGTTATTTTTTGTAGAATGTCAGTCGACTGACATTGACAATTCATATAGAAAAATGGTATTACTAAACTGTAAGGCCATAATTTTTAACAATGAAAGGCGGGAGAAGTTCATCAAAGCCACCAATAGATATCGACATTACTACCATGGATAAAGTCAGGGGCGAAAACCATCAGTCCTTAGAATTTAGCGAGGTATCAAAGCCTGCGTCAGATGAAAGCGGCCTTATTCTAAGACCTCCTGTGAAGGTAAGGTGGGTAAGGGATGATATTACACAGGTAATAGTGGCCGCTGCTGGCATGTCTCATTCCGCGCCAATTGCGCCAAGCAGGCTTCCTGTCATGAACGCGGCTTCAGTCACCAAAAGAGGCCGGCGCAAAAGTGATCCTGCAGATCAGAAGGAGACCCTGGCGAAGTTTGAAAGCGGTCAAAGGCCTATTGTCCGCGTAAAAACTACAAGAGCAAAAAAAATAAGAGGGGAGATGAGCGGGATGCTGAGAGGCAGGACAGTAAAAAGAGGCCCTGAAAAATCCGTAGAGGAATACACTCACAAGTTAAGAGAAATATTCAGGAGGATTAGTAATCTGTATGAGCAAAATACGTTAGAGGCACACGAAAGAATTGTCATACTTCTGCATGGACTGAGTATATCGGCGCCTCAGAGGTGGGAAGACATTCACAACGCTGGAGACCTGAACCTATCTACTCCTACAAGGGAACAGCCAAATGAATTTGCCAGATGTATTGCAGACATGATAAGGGAAGAAATGGGCAAAGCTGAAAATCCTGAACAAAAATTATTATTAGATCTTGGTGCTGGCAGGGGGGTGGATGCAGGATGTATTGCCGATGCCGGCGTTAATGTAATCGGTGTCGACATCAGTGACGCTGCTGTCACTATGGCAAATCAGAATCTGGTAAGCGGCGGACTTGGTGAGAGTGGCGGTAAAGTTATTATCGCGAAGGGTGATTTTCTGCAGATGCTTGAAGGTTGTGTGGGTCAGCCAATTGATTACATTTATTCCCATTCCGCGCTTCATTACTCACCTCATATGGTTCTTGAACAGCGTATCTTTCCGAAAATTGCCGAAGTGCTCAGGACAGCAGCGGGAAAATTCTGCTTCGCAATGAAAATAGGCTCTTCCGCCTCCGCGGATCCAAAGTATCAGTTCAGACTGGCTACGGGCAACCCCTATAATCCTTCGATAGACCGTACACACAAAATTTTCAGAATTTATCCGGAGACAGAGGAGCATATACATGCCATTCTGAGACCCAGTTTTAATGTTGATGACTCCCGCCTGGTGGATGTTGAAGGGTATGACAGGGATGGCGAAGTAGAACGGTTCTGCCAGATTGTTGCCAGCCCTAAAAAATAACGGGAAGGATTGGGCTGCCGTTAAAGTTTGAAGGTTCTTTTGGTGTAATCACCCCATGTCAGCATAAAGATTGATTTAAACATCCGGGCGACAACTTCGCTTTCGATGATAACACTGATGGGGGAGTCCTGTTTAAGCGACAAAATAGCGACTTTGTTCCCGAAAATTCTCACTTCCCCCTCGATAGGAAAAAGATCATAAGGAATATACAAAGCTTTGCGCAGTTCATTGCTGTCCTTTTTGTAAAGCTCTTCGTTTCGCTTATGATAAGGCATGATCGCATGGGCCGTAATACCCATTTTGTTCCGGCGTTTGATGTAATCCTCTACGAAGTCACCCAGCGTTCCGTAAATTTTAGTTATGTCTCCGTAGCGGTAATAGTCTACGCCTTCCTTTAAAACAGCCTCATAAACCTGCTTTATCCCGTCGATTCCTTCATAATACCGGATTTTTGGCAGATGAAGACTTCCCTCTTCGCCAACGATAAGCGAAGGAAGGGCCGCCAGAATAGTGGTATTGACTTCTTTCAGGATTGCACTCCTATCTTCAATCAGTGATTTTAGGGTGTCTTCGGGATCTTCAGTGAAAAAACAGATGATTCCGTGCTTCATCGTTTTGGTGGCCAGACCAAGCTTAGACAGGTTGATTAAGGCCTTGTAAGCGGTGGTCCGGTTTATCCCCATCCGGTTGGCCAAAATACTGGCAGGCTGAGCGCCAGCCGTTTTAAGAAGGGTTAAATAAGCCTCAACCTCAATTTTGGAAAGGCCGATTTCTTCGAGCGCTTGTTTTAACTTCATAACAAAGAATATTAAAAAGTGTTGTGATTAAGCTGTAACATAGCCATTTTAGCTTATAAGCAAGCACAAATCAAGTAAATGTTATACATGATTGACAATAGTATTGCGTTGGGCTAAACTAAGCACAGTTAACAACATGGAACAATACGTCAGAATTTCACCTCAGAGAGTTAACTTATGTCATGCGGGAGGGCAACTTTATTAGGAAGGGGGAGGTGGCTTGCCACCTCCTTTTTCCTAACTCATAATAAAATAAAAGAATGACTAATATACCGGAGGTTTATCTATTACAGGCGACCAAAAAGAACCTGGAAATGGCCAGGACATTTCAGGAAGATATGGGGGCCCTGTTTTTTGAGCACACGATGTATGACGTTAAGGACGCTCTGACTTCAATTCTGGCCCTTTGTGACATGGAAGACATGAAGCAGGTGCCCCAGGTTAAAAAATGCATCCAAAGGGTTACCGATCTGCTAAATGATGTGCGTTTGTATCATGAGAGCACTCTTTTTAACATCAACCACCTCGTAATCAACGTAATCAATGTTCTGAAGAAGAATTACAAATCAAAAATCCGCATCAGTGAGGACCTTTCCTCTATAAAGGCACATACCGAAAGCAACCGAAATCATGTGGAGCTTGTTCTGCTTTATTTATTAATAGAAGCCGCGGAATCATGTCAGAAAGAACTCAATATAAAAATCGAGCTTGTCCAGAAGGAAAGGGACGCTGTCATCACGATCAGGCTCGGGGAATTTCAGTTTTCCTCGGTAATCCTTAAAGAAATAACAGATTTTCATAATCAGGCAGTTTTCAGAATGCAGATTGATGTAATTGACCAGGGAACAGAAATAGTCATTCGCCTGCCCCTGTCTTTTGAAACAAGGGAAAAAGAACATGTGCCTGCAAGTGAATCAACAAAAATAACCCTCAGCAGTCCGAAGCGTGTTTCTGTTCATGGTGCTCAGGAGAGGACTTGAACCTCCACGGCCGATAAAGTGGCCACCAGCCCCTCAAGCTGGCGTGTCTACCAATTCCACCACCTGAGCACACAGCTAACGCGTGAAGAAGCATACGTCAAGTCTTGTCTTTTTTCAAATCTAATTTGTTTTAGCAAGAAGGCGCGCAACGGCATTAACGGGAATAGCAAAACTGATTCGCCCATTGGTTGTATCAAGAGCGGTGCAGATGCCGATTACTTCACCATGAAGATTAACCAGAGGGTCCCCGCTGTCGCCAGCATTTATGGCGACGTCCGTCTGAATAAGGTCGGTCAGGGTTTCAGAACCACTGAACCCTCCGGCTGTGATGACAAGGCCGGTGGCGCTGATAATACCGTCCGATACGGTATTTTTATTTGAAACGGGGGAGATACCTATGGCCACCACACGCTGCCCGACCTCGATTTCGTCCGAATTTCCCAGTTTGGCAACGGGCAGATTGGCAGGGGCGTTCCCATCCGCATCCGTCAGCTTCAGAACGGCAAGGTCATAGATTTCATCGGCGGTAATACCGCTAACACTAAAAGCGCGGCCGTCACCCAGAACGACCGAATATTCAGCTTCCGGATCGTCCACAACATGCCGGTTAGTCACCACAAGACCCTTTCCGGAAACAATAAAACCGCTACCTGCGCTTCCGCCGCCCCTGGCAGGAGAGTTTTTTGACACAATCCCTACCACGGCGGGACTGACCGCGCTAATGACATCCGAAATACCCGATTCCTCAACGTAAATTACTTTGGGCTCACTGCGAAAAAACAACCCAACGGCAAAACCTGCAATCAGCGCGAACAGGATGAACGGGGCAGCCCGGTTGGCGGTAGTCCGTTTATTCATGACAGCATACTTAAAAATTTCGACTCATCAATAATCTTAACGCCCAGTTTTTCGGCCGTTTCGTATTTACTGCCCGGCTCGGAGCCGGCCAGTAAGTAATCGGTCTGTTTGCTGACAGAGCTGGAAGCCTTGCCGCCGTTCTGTTTGATCAGTTCTTTTGCCTGGTCGCGGCTGAGCGTGGGCAGGGTGCCCGTGATGACAAAAGTCAGCCCTTTCAGCTTACTGCTCTTGTGGCGTGGCGGCACCAGAAGCTTTATGCCGGCCCGGTCGAATTTGTCTAAATATGACTGATTCTTTTCATCCTGAATCCAGTCGTAAATGGACTGAGCCACCTTTTCACCGACACCCTCGATGCCGTTGAGTCCGTCGACCGTAAGTTTTAAAAGCGCCTTCTGAAGCGCCGGGATCTCAGCCACTTCCGCTTTCTCTTCTGCTGATTCTCCCGCGAACAGACTGAGCTGATTTTTCTTCTGAGTCTTTTTAAGGGTGATGGTTCTTGTCTTTAAATCCAGCGAGTCAGCCAGCAGTTCAGCCGTTTCTTCGCCAACGTGCCGGATTCCCATGGCGAAAATAAAGCGCGGAAGCGCGATGATTTTTGACTTTTCGATCGCCTCCAGCAGGTTTTCCGTTCGTTTGTCCTTAAAAAGATCCAGATGCATCAGATCACTGGCCTGAAGCGAAAAAAGGTCGGCGGCGTCCTCGATCAGTTTATGTTCGATCAGTTGCTCCACTACTTTCTCACCCAGCCCGTCGATATCAAAAGCTTTGCGCGAAACAAAATGTTCAAGCTGCTGCTGGTGAACGGCAAAACAGTTCTTGTTCAGGCACCGGCTGACTACCTCGCCTTCGGGCCGTTCGATTTCGCCTCCGCAGACAGGGCATTTTTTGGGCATATGGAACTTTTTCTCTTTGCCGCTCCTTAAATCTTTCAGCACTTCCACGACTTCGGGAATAATGTCGCCCGCCTTCTGAATGACCACCGTATCGCCGATGCGCACGTCTTTGCGGTCAATCTCGTCTTCGTTATGCAAAGTGGCCCGGCTGACCGTGGAACCGGCTACCAGCGTGGGTTCTAAGATAGCGACGGGTGTCAGTGCCCCCGTCCGGCCGACCTGCACCTCGATGTCGAGGACTCTGGAAGTCGACTGTTCCGCCGGAAATTTAAAAGCGATAGCCCACCTGGGCGCCTTGGCCGTGGAACCGAGCAGGTTCTGATGGCGGAAATCGTTGACCTTAACGACCAGTCCGTCGATATGATAGGGGAGTCCGTCCCGTTTCTTTTCCGTTTCGGACATGGCTTTTCTGACGGAAGCAAGCGACGAATGATGAACAAAATTTGTGTTCACACGAAGGCCTAAATCTTGCAGAAGTTTAAGTGTCTCCTTCTGAGATTGAGGGTAGGGAAGCACGGAGTTCTTATCAAAATAAATGCTGTAAAAAAACATATCCAGCTTCCTGTCCGCAGACACCTTGGGGTCCAGCTGCCTCACCGTGCCGGCCGCCGCGTTCCGCGGATTGGCAAAGACCTGCCCCTCCCGTTTGTTGAGCTCCTTAAAGCTTTTGATGCTCATATACACCTCACCGCTGACTTCGATGACAGGGTAGTCATTCAGACTGGCCCCGCCGACTTTCCTGAGTTCCAGCGGAACACTGGGAATAGTGCGGACACTGTGCGTCACATCTTCGCCGTAAACCCCGTCACCTCGCGTGATAGCCCGGTGCAGTTTGCCTTTCTCATAGATAAGCGAAAGGTTCAGTCCGTCGATTTTGTACTCGGTAATGTAGTCCAGCTTCTCACCGGGAACCAACTTTAAATTCCGCTCTTCCCAGTCCTCCAGTTCCTCATCCGAAAAGCAGTCCATAAGGGATTGTTTGGGTCTTAAATGCTTGATTTTGGCAAACTTGCCCGACAGCACACTGCCCACGCGCTGAGTGGGGGAATCAGGCGTGATAAATTCCGGGAACCGCTCCTCCAGTTCGATCAGTTCCTTCTTGATTTTATCCCGCGCGGCCTCCGAAACATCATTTTTATTCAGCACAAAATACTCGTAGTTCCACTTTTTAAGCCACTCTTTCAATTTCTCAATCCGTTGTTTTGCTTCTGTTTTATTCATTTTTTGCTTCTGCCACATTCTAAACAAAAAAGCCGAATTTTAAAAGATGTTCGTACAAAACAGCAAATTATCGTATTATTACATCAAAATTTCGTATAAAACCTAATTGTAGTAAATAATTTTTTATAAAGTGAGTTGTTTCATTGTTATCAGAGGACCACTAGGTGTTGGTAAATCCACGATTGCTAAAAAATTAGCAAGTGAGCTTAATGGTGAATACGTAGATATAGACAGGATATTGGATGAGAATGGACTGGATAAAGTGAGTGAGGATGAAGGCTGTATTCCAGCTGAGAATTTCATAAAAGCTGATAATCTGATCCTTCCTGAACTTAAGAAAAAACTGCAAAATAACCAGCCGGTAATTTTTGATGCCTGTTTTTACCATAAGAAACACATAGAACACTTAATCAACAGTCTGCCATTCCCCCATTACGCATTTACCCTGAAAGCACCTGTGGATGTCTGTATACGACGTGATAGTGAAAGGAGCAAGACGCATGGCGAGGGCGCTGCTCAGGCAGTCCACTATCTTGTATCCAGATTTGATTACGGAACGATAATCGATACCAACAATAAAACAATCGACGAGACTTTCAGGGAAATTCTTAAACATATTCCCAAAAAGTCGTCATAAAAAATTACATCCTACAACATACGGTTTTATACGAAGTGTTTTGAAATAATCCGGGAATTTGGCGTATGCCCGAAAGTTATTCACTGGAAATAGCACGCTGTAGTAATTTCACACATTTAGGACACTGTAGTTGAGTTTTTGTTTTGTGAGCTGGAATTTGAGGATTCCGAATTTCAGCGGAGGAAGAAAATGTTTGGTTTTCTGGGGGCGTTTTTCATTGAAGTATCTCAGTGTTCTTAAGTTTACTTTATGCAGATCACCCAGCGAAGTAAAGGCTCTTCCTCTGTAAACCTCCTCCTGGTCGATCCGATGTGTACGCTCGACGTGGGAATTGGCCCTTGGATAGGCCGGGGGAATCAGATAGTGCTCATAGCCGAACAGTTTACACTGAAGGGTAAAAGGGTGTATCTCCGTAATCCCGGGATTCAGCCTCCATGTGAACTCGAATCCGTTATCCGTCTGAATGACTTTGATGGGGAACGGGTAAAAGAGGCGGACTTTTGTGAGGAAGTCCACACTCGAGCGGGAATCGCGGGTCTCGTAGATAGCCTTAAACTTAATTCCCGTGGCGACGTCCAGGGCGGTGTACTGGTAAACCCAGCGGAAGGCTTTGCCGAGCCTCACGGCCCGCTCGTCCGCAAGCTTCACATATTTTACGTCAGCCTGCACCTTATCTCCCGGAAGATACTTGGGAGCTTCATAAGTCTCATTCCGTTTCCGTTTATGCTTTCTTACGCGGATCAGGCCTTCCCGCCTGAGGGTTTTGTAGATTCCCGTCACGGACACATAGACCTGGTATTTGTCCCTTAAGATGAACCATACATGGTCTGCCCCTCTGCCCGTCCTTCTGCGGATTCTGACGATTAGCTTTATCACTTCAGGGCTGTAGGCGCGCGGGTTTGTTTTAGGCTTTCTGGAATAGGCCAGAAGCCTCTGGTATCGGGAATGCCCCTTTCCTTTCCCTGAGGACACCATATCCAGTCTCTTTTTCCAGTAATAAAACCGGCTCCGGCTGATACCGCATTTACGGCATACCTCAGCCGCATTCCACAGTTCCTTATAAACCTTAAACCACTGCCGTCGAAGCTTTGCCATCTCTTTTTCTTTTACTTGCTGTTTTATTTCATGTAATTCTTTCTTGGACATCGTGTGTTTAGTTAATTGTTAAGCGACTTTAACGATACACGGTGTCCTAAATGTGTGTGAGTTATTTATGGAAATAGCACGCACTCTTGCAATTTAAGCCAAAAAATGCTATAATTATAAGAAAATAAATAAAAAAAGATGATGACTCTGGACCTGAAAGGCGTCATGCAGCAGGCGGCGGAACACCACTCACCCGATCTTCACCTGCAGGTGGGACAGCCGCCCATAATCAGACTGCGGAACGGTTCACTCAGCGCCCTCGAAAAGGCTCCGGTACTGACCAAGGCCGACATCGACGAAATTATCGCGGATATCACGACCGAATCCCAGAGGGAAGTTTTTGCGAGGGAAAGTCAGCTCGATTTCTCTTATCATCTGGAAGGTGTCAGTCGTTTTCGTGTCAACATCTATCAGGAGTACCACGGACCGTCCATTGCCTTTCGCCTGATTCCCGATCAGATTCCCACCCTTGATGAACTCGGGATGGACGAGATCGTCAAATCGCTGGCCATGATGCACAGCGGCCTCATTCTGGTCACGGGACCCACTGGCATGGGTAAATCCACGGTCATCGCTTCTATTATCGATTACATCAACAAAAACAGGAGCGCCCATATCATCACCATCGAAGATCCTATTGAATTTGTCTATAAGTCCCAGAATTGTCTGTTTTCGCAGAGGGAACTGAATGTGCACGCGCATACTTTTGCCGGAGCTATACGGGCGGCCCTGCGTCAGGACCCCGACATCGTGATGGTCGGCGAGATGCGCGACCTGGAAACCATTTCAGCCGCCATTACTCTGGCCGAAACAGGGCATCTGGTTCTTTCTACCCTGCACACCATCGACGCGGCGCAGACGGTGGACCGTATCATCGACGTATTTCCCGCTCATCAGCAGCAGCAAATCAGAGCTCAGCTTTCCGGAACACTGAAGGCGGTTATTTCTCAGACGCTCGTACCAAGGGCAGACGGCAACGGACGCGTGGCCGCCCGCGAAATCATGGTCGTCAACGACGCCATCCAGAACTGCATTCTGAAGGCGGAAACCAATCAGATTTACTCCATTATGCAGATCAGCGGCGAAGAGGGGATGCGGCTGATGGATGACTCGCTTGAAATGCTGGTGAGGGGCGGAACGATCACGGCTGACGAGGCGATTTCGCATGCTTCGGACAGTCAGTCACTTTACCATAAATTAAGCCGATAATGTTTCATCTGCTGAAAAATCTTTTGGCCTCGAAAGACGATAAGAAGACGCTTAAAGCTGAAGAAGATTTTGACGCTTTGGTGAACGAGGTACAAGCCGACGCGGAAGATCTGGAAAAACTGGCGGAACATATCGAAGATGAATTTGAAGGCCTCGATATGGAAGTGCAGGCCATTCAGAAGGGGGTGGATGAAATAGTCGGGGATGAACGGTAAAAATTGTTAATAATGGTTTGACGATGTCATCTGAAGCCTATAAGATGGTCTTTGAAAGTAATCAAAGCCATATGGCACTCAGAAAAAAATATAAAAGGGTGATGCTGAAGATTTCCGGAGAGGTGTTGGGCGACGCCCATGGGCAGGGGATCGACACCAAAGCGCTGAATAAAATAGCGAAAGAGATTGCCGACCTCAACAAGCACAAAATACAGGTGGTCGTCGTGAACGGAGGGGGAAACATATGGCGCTACCGCGACACCAAAAATTCAGGCATCGAACGCACCACTTCCGACTACATGGGCATGATGGCCACCATCATGAACGGAGTCGCCCTTCAGAGTGCCATCGAAAAAATGGGCGCGCATTGCCGCGTGGCGACCGCCCTGGATCTTCCGCAGATCGCCGAACCGTATATCCGCAGGCGCGTCATCCGCCACCTCGAAAAAAACCGTATCGTTATCTGCGCCGGAGGGACCGGAAATCCCTATTTCACCACCGATACAGCCGCCGCGCTCCGGGCCGTTGAGCTGGATTGCGACGTTATTCTGAAGGCCACCAAAGTGGACGGGGTATATACGGCCGACCCGGAAAAAGACAAAAGGGCGAAGAAATACAAAAAACTTTCTTACACGGAAGCGATCGAAAAGAATTTACAGGTAATGGATCAGACGGCGTTTTCGCTTTGCCGTGAAAGCAGGATGGAAATCGTTGTCTTCAACATGCACAAAAAGGATGCCATCCTTCATGCCGCCCAGGGCAGGGACATCGGAACCCTGGTTTCGTAATTATTAATTAATAATTTTTGTATGTCAGATCAGGTAATCGCCGAGGCGAAGCAAAAAATGGAAAACGCCGTGAAGTATCTGCACGAGGAGTATGGCAAGCTCCATACGGGACGGGCCAGCGCGGCCCTGGTAGAAGGGCTGGAAGTTGAAGTTTTCGGCAGTGTCATGCCGCTCAAGGGTTTGGCAAGTATTTCCATTCCGGAATCCAATCAGATTGCCATTCAGCCATGGAACAGGGATCACCTGCCTAACATAGAAAAAGCCATTCTGGAGGCTAAACTGGGCCTGAATCCAAGTAACAACGGTCAGGTCATTCGGCTGATCATTCCGCCGCTCACCGAAGATCGCCGCAGGGATTTGGTAAAACTGGTGCACAAATATGCCGAGGACGCGCGGGTGTCGATCCGGAATTCCAGACACGATGCACTGAAGAAATATGAATCGATGGAGAAGGGCAAAGAGATCAGCGAGGACGAACTGGTTGGCAAAGAAAAATCTCTTCAGAAAGAAGTGGAGGATTTTAACGCCAGGGTGGAAGCGGACGCCAAACAGAAGGAAAAGGATATTATGACTGTTTAATCCGAAATGATACTTATTACAATTCTTGCTTTCATCGTAATTTTCTCCATTCTGGTACTGGTGCACGAATGGGGACATTTTTACTTTGCCCGGCGAGCCGGAATTAAGGTGGAGGAATTCGGCATCGGTTTGCCGCCTCGCGCGAAAGCTTTTTACAAAGACAAAAAAGGGACGGTGTACTCGCTCAACTGGATTCCTTTTGGTGGGTATGTCCGCCTTTATGGTGAGGACTCCAGTGATCCAAGGGTGCTGAAAGCCAAGAACAGCTTTGCCTCAAAATCACTCCTTAGCCGCTCCGGAGTGATCGTAGCCGGTGTATTTATGAACTTTGTGCTGGCCTGGGTTCTTTTATCAGTGGTTCTTACAATTGGCATGAGGCCAATTCTGGTAACTCAGTCGGATATAAATAACGCTTCGGCGGCGGGTTTAATTGAAGTGCAGGATGTGCTTGCGGTAAACGAGATTCTGCCCGGATCACCTTTGGCCGGAACGGATCTGCAGGAGGGGGACTTAGTGGTGTGGATCAATGGCCAGGGCGTGCCTGCCGCTTCGGATTTATCCCGAATGCTCCAGCCCGGTCAGCCGGTTGTACTTAGTATTCTGAGGGGCGAACGGGAAGGGGTTTTAACGGCAATTCCGGATGAAAACGGCAAACTGGGATTCGCGGTATCAAATATGCCCTACGTCGTTTTTCTGAAAGATTTGCAGTATCCATTTTATAAGGCGCCCTTCGAAGCGGTAAGGGAAGTCGGCCGTTTGTCTTATTTAACGCTGAACCTGCTCGGTGATGTTGTGGTGAGCCTTGTCCAGAAGCTGACCGTCCCGGAAGAGGTGACAGGACCGGTGGGCATCGCCAAGATGACTTACAAATTCATGCAGGAAGGAGCTGTCGCTTTAATTCAGTTTGTGGCACTTCTGTCCATCTCGCTCGGGGTCATCAATATTATGCCTTTTCCTGCACTGGACGGAGGGCGTTTTTTGTTTATCATTTTTGAAGCGGTGACTAGGCGTCGGCCAAACGCAAAATGGGAGACGATGATTCACGGTGTCGGATTCGTTTTGCTGATATTGTTAATCTTTGTGGTCACCTGGAATGATATCGTAAAAATGTTTTAAATAAGCCGTTTTTGACCACCACAAGATTGGGCCGGCATCTTTTTTGCAATGCGGTCACAATGCCCTCTGGGCGTCAACACGGTTTTCTTTGCAAATCAAAATCATTCCTCTAATATCGAATCCCAATACAAAAATAAAACAAGTCTGGCCTGAGGGCCGCATTTTTTCTTTTTGTAATTTTTCTATGGGACATAAAGAACTTTGGATCAAAATTATCGAAAAGATGTCCGAGGATCTTCCCCATGCCCAGATCATCACCTGGTTCAAAGACACGGCCATTCTGGAAAACATGAACGGCGTATTAAAGGTGGGGCTTCCGCTTCCGTTTTTTCTTGGATGGCACCAGACCCACTATGCAAAAAAGACCCTTGAGGCGGCCAGAAGCGTTGACCCGGCGATAATCGATATTGAATACATTGTTGACATCGCGCTCACTGATGGCAGTCCGCTGGTCATTGATCTGATCAAACATTTTCCGAAGAATGATGCGCGGAAACTTCCCAACAGAAACGAAACCCGGTCAAAAGACGGAGTGGTTTCAAAAATTCTGAACCCCGCTTACACTCTCGATAATTTTATTACGTCGGCCGAAAACAGGCTGGCCCACGCGGCCTGCCAAAACGTGGCGAAATATCCGGGGCAGAACTACAACCCGCTGTTCATCTACGGAGGTGTGGGGCTTGGCAAAACGCATCTTCTGCAGGCCACTGGTGCCGAAATGATCAGAAACGACCCCGGTAAACATGTCATGTATACCTCAACCGAAAACTTCGTGAATGAAGTTGTACAGGGAATACGGAGTAAAAACATGGAATACATACGCAAAAAATACCGAAGAATCGACACTCTGATTATTGACGACATTCAGTTCATTGCCAACAAAGAAAAGTCTGAAGAAGAATTTTTTCACACGTTTAACGCGCTCTTCGAGGAAGGAAAGCAGCTCATCATCAGTTCTGACCGGCCGCCGCAGGAACTTACCCTTTTGAGTGACCGCCTTACCTCACGCTTTGAGTCGGGCATGATCATCGACGTCAAAATGCCTGATTACGAAACCCGGCTGGCTATTCTGCAGAACAAATGCAAAGACGCTCAGATCTTTATTAATCAGGACGTGCTGGAATTCATCGCCTTCAACATCAACCATTCGGTGCGCGCGCTTGAAGGGGTGCTAAAGCAGGCCATCGCCAACTATGAACTTGAGCATACGGCTCCCACGGTAAAATCGGTTGCCGCCATGCTCAAAACCACCCAGAAGAAGGAAATCAAAATGGTTGGCTTCCTGCCAAACGACGATAGGCCAAAGGGCGCTGTTACCATGGATCTTCTGATCGACTCCGTCGCTGATTACTTCACGGTTCCGAAAAGCGAAGTCATGGGGCAGTCACGTGTCCGCGATTACACCCTTCCACGGCAGGTCATCATGTATCTGGCCTATGCCAAACTGCGAATGTCTTTAAGCAAAATCGGCCGAGCGCTCGGCAACCGCGACCACACCACGGTTATGCATTCCATAGGTAAAATGAAGGAGCAGATCAAAAACGACCGTCAGCTCCTCCGCGACGTCAACGCGATCACCAGAGAAGTCGGGATTCACTAGTGTCTGGCAAAGGTTTCAATAAAGCTTCCGCAGAAGTTGCGAAGCTCTTCCTTAACCATACGCACATCAATCGGAGAAACCGCTTCCTCCACAATACCGTCATGAACGATCTGGGAAGATTTGTTATATGTCATGGCCGCCTGATTCGGATTCTTTTCAACGTGGGCGGAAAGCGTCATTTCTGAACCACAGCGGTCACAGCAAACGTCAAACATACATTCGTTATCCACAATATCGGTAATCTGGATGTTGTGAGGAAGGATTGCCGCCTCGCAATCAACGCAGTTTAAAGACTGTGAAATCTGAGAATAAATTTCATGAATGTCATGGTGGTTCAGGTCTTTCATTTTTGTTTTTTTCTAAAGAAATCTCATCATTATAGCAAAAAAAACCGGCAAAATCAATGCTCCGCCCCCTAAATATCATTCCCAACGGCCACCTTTTGGGGCAGTAGATTTTTAGTTTGAATAAAATTCATGTAATTTTGGTGCTGTGGATTTTTTAACACCAAAACACCATGAATGAACATGATCTCCTGTGGGCCATGCTGCCGGACGGCCTTGATGCCTTCTTCGACGTTGAGAGCTTTGAGAAGACGGACAGGATTTTCAGGATAACCCTTACAGAAAAAAATACAGTCCCCGCCGAGCTGCCAAAGCAGTACAGGGGGAAAAGGGTTATAAACACGGTCTTTAAGCCCGTCACCGTCGACTTTTTTCCCATCAAAGGCAGGAAAACGGAAATAATTTTAAAAAGAAGACGGTGGCGGTTTGAGGGTGTGGATACTATGCTGAGGCGGGACATTGCCCTATGCGCGGAAGGGACAAAACTTGAAAAGGAATTTGCGGATTTTTTAAAAGAATTCAATTGAGAGCGAGCCTGTAGCGATCAACCTCGTGGCAAAATGGAACTGGCTCAACGGGAGGACTCTTGAAAAGCAGTATAAAGAAAACATTTCCGGCTTCCGCGAATGGAATCGCCTGGATCACTGCGAAGACTGGCTTCTTTTCCCCGAAAACATAGGCCCCAGGCTGAGCATCGATGAAACGAATCTGAGTAACGGCGAGCTTTACACAATAGTCACAAACAAAAAAGCCAAGGGCAAAAAAGGCGTGCTGGTCGCAATAATCAAAGGAACCAAAGCTTCGGATGTTTCGATAATACTGATGAATATCCCGCTGAAAGAACGGATAAAAGTGCAGGAGGTAACCCTGGATATGAGCAACGCCATGGATTGGATAGTCCGCGAATGTTTCCCCAACGCCAAAAAAGTAAATGACCGGTTCCATGTCCAGATGCTGGTCAGCGAGGCCCTCCAGGAGATGAGAATAAAGGAAAGATGGAAGGCGATTGATGAAGAGAACGACATGATGGAGCAATGCCGGAAGGAAAAAATACAGTACAGACCCTTCACTTATCCGAACGTAGATACCAAAAAACAGCTGCTGGCGCGCAGCCGTTACGTCTTATACAGGCCGCAAAGCAAATGGTCGGATTCCCAGAAAGAAAGGTCCGGAATTCTGTTCAGGGAATTCCCGGAGCTGAAGAAAGGATATGAACTTTCCATGATGTTCCGGTCTTTTTATGAACACTCGAAAACCCATGAGGAGGGAAAAGAAAAACTGGATAACTGGTATAAAAAGACTGAAGAAAAAGGCTTTAAGTCATTTATAACAGCAATGCAGTCCGTTAAAAACCATGAGGGATGGATTCTCAATTATTTCCCCGAAAGAAGCACCAATGCCTCGGCGGAGTCCTTCAATGCCAAACTTAAGGGGTTCAGATCAATAGTCCAGGGTGTGACAGACAAAAAGTTCTTCCTGTTCCGAATAGCAAAGATTTACGGGTAAAATATTTTATTCAAACTAAAAATCTACTGCCCCCACCTTTTTATGGTCTGATACTAAAACGGCAGACCGGAGGCAGGAAGAGACTGCGTATAACGTTTGCAGTTTATAGGAAGAAACTTGCTGGTACAATTATCCAACCAGTGAGTTATTTGGGCGAGCGAAGTTCCAGTCTATTTTAAATAGGGAGCGAGCCCTATAAACTGCTGTTCGTATATTAAAAGCGTGCCTTAATGGTACGCTTTTACCTGGTGAGTGACCACGTAGCTGCTGTGGGAGCTTTAGACTCCGTCGCATAACATGTGGCCTTCTCGGAAGTCGCTTTAGAAAGCGAATAAGTTAGTTGGAGCGTTTAGACTCCGGATCATACACGAACTTGCCTGAAGCATT
>JAHJFD010000025.1 GCA_018825145.1 Patescibacteria group bacterium | reverse complement strand
AGATGGAGACGATGAAAATCCACATATTTATACCTTACGCAGAACCGGTACCACCTTCACTCAGGTTCTAGATAATCTTCAGATTGGAACGGGATCTAACTCATATACCTCCACAACAGGTCAATGTCTTGTGCTGGGAGAGCGCACAAGTACCAGCTGTGTCGCCTATAGCACCGATTATGACTTTGAAGGTGATATTGCTGAGATGATTTTCTACCAAAGCTACCCTTCAGCGAGCGATCAGCAAGAGATTAACTCTTATTTGGCACTTAAATACGGTATTACCCTGGATCAGGGGGTTGCCCCCCTGGATTACCTAGCATCCGATGGTACCACCGAAATGTGGGATGCCTCTGAAGCGGGTTCTTACAATAATGATATTGCCGGAATCGGACGGGATGATGCTTCCGGTTTAAATCAAACAAGTTCCCGGTCAGTAAACTTAGACAGCATTCTGACCATTTCCGCCGCCTCAGACCTGGACAATCTCGAATTCTTCACGTGGGGAAATGATAATGGTTCCGTAGATACCCGTTCCACGGAACTGCCTGCCGCGGGATTGCCGGATAATGCAGAATACCGCCTGACTCGTGAATGGCTCGTCCAGAACGATGACGGTGATGGTGTGGGAACGGTGACTGTAAAATTTGACCTTGACCGCCAGGATGCTTTAGGCAACACGCAAAGCGCTGGCGACTACGCCCTGCTCATCGACTCGGATGGAGATTTTTCTGCCGATACTACGATTTGGACAACAGGAGCAACCTTCGACGGAAACCAAATTTACTTTACTGGCGCCACCATTGCCGATGGAAGTTATATTACTCTGGCAGGCCCAATCGCGGCTTCGCCCGGAGGGGTAATTTCCAATTTGGCCATCTGGCTTAATTCGAATATGGAGCTTTACACTGACACCTCATGTAACAGCGTGGCCTCTAATGGGAATGATGTTAAATGCTGGAAAGACCAAAGCGCTAATAACTTCGATGTCAGTCACAGTACATTTCCCCCAAGCCTGAATAATGTTTGCGCGGCGGCAAACTTCAATTACAACTCTTTCCTTAATTTCAATGACGGAAAACGGCTTTCAAACACCATAAACACTGTTTTGGCCAGCGATGACAATGCGACCATTTTTGCGGTTGCCAGCAGCGACAGTCTAACGGGTAGTGACGCTGTTGTTGCATTCGACACAGGGAATCCTCAGATGGGAACAAATGGTACTGATTTGGAACTCTATGATGATACAAGTTACACGGGGGGCTTTACTCTTGCGACAGGAAATACTTACCTGATGGACTGGTCCTGGACTCAGGGTGCGGATGCCACTGTCGGGCTCAACGGAAAACGTGTGAATAAAGGGTCCGGTCACGTGTCCGGCATTGCCTCCGGTTTTCACGTGGGTAATGATGCCGGTTATATCGACGACTGGATTGGCGATATAGCGGAAATTGCTGTCTATAATACGGAACTTAGTGCCACGGATATTCAGAAAGTCCATTCCTACATGGCTCTTAAGTACGGCATTACCATTGATCAAACCACGCCGACAGATTATCTGGCTTCCGACGGAACGACCGAAATGTGGAACAAGGACGCCACAGGCGCCTCCACCTATAACAACGATATTGCCGGAATAGGTAAAGATACTGATGCAAATCTGAATCAGATTCAGTCGCGCTCCATCAATGCCGACAGCGTCATCAGCGTTTCGAACGCGTCAGACCTGGATAATCTTGAATTCTTTTCCTGGGGGAATGATAACGGTTCTACCAGTATCATTTCTTCAGAGGTGCCCGGAAGCCTGCCGGGAGATGCGAATGCTCGACTAACACGCGAATGGCTAGTCCAAAATGACGATGGAGACGGTGTGGGAAGCGTTACAATAACCTTTGATCTTTACGGACAATCAGCTCTTAAAAACACGGGGGTTGCAGGCGATTATGCTCTGCTGATCGACGCGGACGGAGATTTTTCCAATGCTACCGTCTATACCACGGGCGCGGCCTTCAGCGGAAATGAAGTTAGCTTCACGGGCGCCACCATTGCCGATGGAAGTTATATTACCCTCGCGGGCCCGCAACAGCCGGCTCCGGGAGGTGTAACCATAAACCTACAGCTTTGGCTTAAGGCAGATGGTAACGTTTATCAGGGGCCAGGCGCCACCAATCCTGCCACCACAACAGGGCAATCGGTTGAATACTGGGCAGATGAATCAGGAAACGGACGCTACGTCGATCAAACCACAAGCGGTAACCAGCCCAGCTATACAGATGACAGTATGAACAACAACCCTGTTCTCACTTTTGCCGGCGGCACCAATACCTCGACTCATGACTTTTTTGTGCGGACAGCTTTGGATCTGGACGATATCATGAATAATGACGCTTACCATGTCTTTAGTGTATTTGATGCCGATAGCATCGATTACACGGGCGGCACCAGCTATGCTGGTGATTCTATGATCGGTGATACAGGTGGTTACTTCGGAATATATTTCGCTAGTAGTGGTGGCAGTATCATCAAACAGTACAACTGGGACGGCAGTGAGGATGTCACTGCCAATTCGATCAGTCTGAATCAGCCTTATGTATATCAGATGTCCCATGGCAGCGGCTCACTGTCATCTTCTGTGAACGGGGGAACGGAGCAAACAGCCGCCTCAGGCAACACATCAGACGTAACCTATGACTTCAGAGTGGGCCGGGGTTACAGTGGCTACGCTTTCGATGGAGACATTGCCGAAGTTATTTCTTACGACGCGGAACTTTCTGCCGCGAACCAGTCAAAAGTGGAATCTTATCTGGCCCTGAAATATGGTATTACTCTCGACCAGTCAACAGCACAGGACTACGTGGCCAGTGACGGAACCGAAATGTGGAACAAGGATGCCACAGGCGCCTCCACCTATAACAACGATATTGCCGGCATCGGAAAAGACGTGGCTTCAGACATCACTCAAACTCAGTCACGTTCGATTAATTCTGATAGTATTCTTACCATCTCCAATGCGTCAGATCTCGATAATCTCGAATTCCTTTCGTGGGGTAATGATGATGGCAGTGTTGCGGACTCTTCAAGTCAGGTGCCTGAAGGACTTCCCGGAGATGCCAGCATCCGCCTGACCCGAGAATGGCTCATCCAGAACGATGACGGCGATGGTGTGGGAACGGTAACTGTTGCTTTCGACCTGGATAGCCAGAGTGCCTTGGATAATACAGGTACGGCGGGTGATTACGCTCTGCTTATCGACGCAGACGGAGATTTCTCCAATGCCACTGTCTATACCACAGGCGCGGCCTTCAGCGGAAATGAGATTTACTTTACGGGCGCCACGATTGCGGATGGCAGTTATATCAGCCTGGCGGGCCCGGTTCCGCCGGTACCTGCGGCTCCCGGTGGTGTTGTTACAAATCTGGCTATGTGGCTGGACGCGAACACAGGACTTTATACCAATACCGGTTGTTCGAGTGCGGCTTCCAATGGCAATACAATCGGTTGTTGGACAGATCGGTCTACTGGAGGATTTAACGTCACTGCGGAAACAAAACAGCCTGTCGTGGACAGTTTACAAACAGCTAATACTTTTAACTACAATTCATTTCTTACCTTTACTTCTGATGATCTGGTAAACACGGGAACACTTCTGGCCAGTGATAGTCATGCGATTGTCTTTGCTATCGCCAGGAATACCCAGCTTTCAGGATGGAATTCAATCATTACTTTTGGCATTGACAATCCTCAGTTGGGCACAAATGGCACTGACATCAATCTTTACGACGTGTCCAGCTTAAACGGAGGTTTCACGTTATCCACAAACACCACTTATCTTATGGACTGGTCCTGGACGCAGGGCACTAATGGCACCGTTGGAATTAATGCCAGTCGCACGACAAGTGGCTCAAATATTGTCAGTGGAATCGCCGCCGGCTTTGGCATAGGAGGAGATAATGGCAGTAATGAGTACTGGGTGGGTGATATTGCCGAAATGGCTGTTTATAACGCAGAACCAGGCGATACCAATATCCAGAAAGTGCACTCTTATCTGGCTCTGAAATATGGCATTACTCTTTATCAGGGGGCCGGTTCAGGTGGTACAGCCTACCTGGATTCCGCGGGAAGCACGATTTGGGCTGTTGATACTTCGGACGTTTATGAAAATGACATCGCCGGTATCGGTCAGGATGACGCTTCAGGTCTGGATCAGACTCAATCAAAATCAGTAAATTCCGACTCAATTCTTCGTGTGGCGGATGCGGCCAGTCAGGACAATTTGGACTTCCTTTTCTGGTCCAATAGCAATGGCGGCGCAACCTGGACCGCTACAGGCGCTCCTACAGGTTACAAACTGCTCACTCGTCAATGGCAGGCTCAGGAATCCAATGATATTGGAACCGCTGATCTTGAATTTGACGTGGCCGATGCAGAATTCGATGTGCCGGCCCTTGAATCAGGAACGGCCTACTACTTTGTTTATGATGCTGATAACGATGCAGATCTTAGTGACGAATGTCTAAGCGGTGGGGGTTGCGCTACTCCGGGTGGAATAATAACAATGAAAGACGACGGAACAGCGGGTGATGACACCGGATCTGATAACAAATGGACAGGCCGGATAAATTTTGTGAACACCGGTGATGGAAAAATTGATTTCACGATTGCTACTCAGTCGTCAGTATCACAACCCACTGTCACCGACGCCAACATATCTATTGCCGGCAGCACCGGAACAAGTGGCGCCTACATTGTGGGCGACACAATTACCGTGACCTGGGATAATTCTGCAACGGGTGATAATAATTCCGGCCTCACTTCTGTAACCGCCAACCTTTCCGGCTGGGGCGGATCAGGTACGGCTGTAATGACTGATACCACAGCGTGTTTAGGAACAGAGTCAGATAACATATACGAAGCCTGCTACACCCTTGTCTCCGGTTCCATCGATACCACTAACGTCAATGCCAGCGTAACCGCTACCAATGCCGGCGGCCCAACCACCACTGCGGACACCACTAATGCGACCGTCGATAACCAGCCGCCCATTGTCACCGCCTCCGCCATATCAGTCACTGGTGCCACAGGTGGAAGTGGTGAGTTTATTTACGGCGATACCGCCGCCGGCCGCTGGGACAACTCTGCCACTGGAGACAATAATTCAGACACCCTTGCTGCCACAACTCCGGTTGTATTTAATCTTTCCGACTGGGTATCTGGTCAAACCGCTGTAGAAGGAAGTAATGCCGCAAACATCTGGACAACTATCGCTCTGGACCCAATCGATTCACAAAACACCACCAACAACAATGTTACTGTAACCGTTACCGATAACGCGGGTAACATAACTACAACAGCCGGTACCAATAATTACACAATTAATTCTCTTCCAACAGTCGACACTGTTGTCATAACCGGCTCCGCTCCCGAAGATGACCTCGACCTTACTTATAACCTGACTCCGGTTAGCGCCAAAGCTGTCGTTGACTGGAAGAAAGATCAGTCATCCATTGCTGTACTCAATATGCCTTTTGAGGCCAACGGTGGCAGTGAATCAACAACCACGGCGGACTATTCCGGGAATAGCATTACCGGCTCAATCAGCGGTGCCACCTGGGGAGGAACCAGCGGTGTGGATGGCGGCGGCGCTTATTCATTTGATGGCAGCAATTATATTAATTTAGGAACTCCAGCATCTCTGGACTTTGATAATACAACAAATGTAACTTTTTCTATGTGGCTCAAGACAAGCGATACAACAGCCGAAAGAAGAATTTATTGGAAACGTGCAGGAACTAAAGGACTTGATATGCTTATGAGCGATAGTGTTGGTGGTAATATACAGATGTTTTATGGCGATGGAAGTTCATATGTCTACGCGACAAATATTATTAATACAAATATTGCGGATGGCGATTGGCATCATATAGCGATTGTAATTGATCATAGTGCGAGTCAAATAAGAGGATATTTGGATGGAAGTTATGAAAACAATCCTCTGAATATTTCAGGTGTTACCGGAGATATTTCCGGTGCAGGAATTGCGTATCTTGGGGGCTCGCCTGCATTGGATTTCAACGGCACAATCGACGAGGTACAAATTTACGACTCCGCCCTCACCGCAGAACAGATCGCACACCTCTACAACTCCGGAACTCCGGATTACGACACTATTGACCACCTTGAAACAACCTCCGGTGAAGATTGGCAGGCCTGCGTTACGCCAAACGATGGCGTACTCGACGGTGCAGAAGTCTGCAGTGACGAAATTACTATAAAACCGCTCGTCACCGACGCCAACATTGCAATCAATACAGGCGATGCTACGGGTACGGGTGGTGCTTACATTGTAGGAGACACAATTACCGTCACCTGGGACAATTCTGCAACGGGTGATAATAATTCCGGCCTTACCGGCTTGACTGCCGACCTTTCCGGCTGGGGCGGATCAGGTACGGCTGTCATGACCGACACCACCGCGTGTTTAGGAACAGCTTCCGACAATATTTGGGAAGCCTGCTACACCCTTGTCTCCGGTTCCATCGACGCCACTAACGTCAATGCCAGTGTCACCGCCACCAACACCGGCGGCCAGACCACAACCGCTGACACCTCTAACGCCACCGTCGATAACCAGCCTCCGAATATCACCGACAACGGTACTCTTACTGTTACAGTTGATAACGGTGTGGCAGACGTTGCCGCCGTCAACAACGGCTTCGATAATCAGGATAAGGTTACTCAAAGTGCTGTTACCTTGGCAGTTTCTGATGGTGATACCTCAAGTATCAATCTGACCGCGCTGACGGGTGAAGCAAGCTTATCACTTGGTACTCAGTCTAGTGTAATCACTCCTGGTGCGCTAGACAACGCTTCCCAAACCTTTACCATCACCGTCACTGACAATGCCGGCAACGTAACCACCACCGATTCCGATGCCATTTCTGTTGATAATGAACTTGCCACCGTCAGCACTTCAGCCATTTCTGTAACCGGTGCTTCTGGTGGAAGCGAGGAATTTATTTACGGCGATACCGCTACCGGCCAATGGGACGACTCTGCCACAGGTGACAACAATTCCGACACCATCAGTACCGTTTCCTTCGACCTTTCTGATTGGGTATCCGGTCAAACCGCTGTAGGAGGTTCCAATACTGCAGACGTTTGGACGACTACTGCTCTGGACCCCATCGATTCACAAAACACCACCAACAACAATGTTACCGTAACCGTTACCGACAACGCGGGTAACATAACTACAACAGCCGGCACCAACAATTACTCGATTGACAGCCGCGCCACCGTCGACACTGTTGTCATAACCGGCTCCGCCCCCGAAGATGACCTTGACCTAAGCTACAACCTTACCCCGGGTAGTGCCAAAGCTGTCGTTGACTGGAAGAAAAATGCCAGCTCTATTGCCGTCCTCAATATTCCTTTTGAGGCCAACGGTGGCAGTGAAGATACAACTACCTATGATTACTCCGATAGTGGAAATGACGGTACTTTGGCAGGTGGAGTAACATGGAGTTCAACCGGTGGTGTGGATGGTGGCGGTGCTTATTCGTTTGATGGTACCAGCGGTACTTATATAGAAATAACTGACGATGATAGTCTTGATTTTAATTCCACAAGTGAACATTTTACAATCATGGCCTGGGCAAAACATACTTGCCCAACTTGTGAAGATAGAGATGTAATCATAAGTAAAGGTGATGTCGGAAACTGTCAGGCGAATTATGCGCTCAATTTTAATTATTCAAACGGCCATATGGAATTCTCCATTAACGATGGAAGTAGTTGTGCTGGTCTTGATCAACTTGTCGGAAGCACCGAATGGCAAAATAATACCTGGTATCATGTGGCGGCAGTATATGATGGTACAAATTTAAAACTTTATCTAAACGGAGCTTCTGATGGCTCTAAGGTGGCAGCGAAAGTTCCCCATGCAACGACAACCCCATTAAGAATTGGTTGGGGTTATTCTAGTTTTCTCTGGAATGGTCTAATCGACGAAGTACAAATTTACGACTCCGCCCTCACCCCGGAACAAATCACCGCCATTTACAATTCCGGCACTCCTGATTATGACACCATCGTTGCCGAAGAAACTCTGGCCAACGATGATTGGCAGGCCTGCGTTACGCCAAACGATGGCGTACTCGACGGTGCAGAAGTCTGCAGTGACGAAATTACTATCAAACCGCTTGTCACCGACGCCAACATATCCATTGCCGGTGCCAGTGGAACAGGTGGTGCTTATATTATAGGAGACACGATTACAGTAACCTGGGACAACTCCGCCACAGGCGATAATAATTCAGGCCTTACCGGCTTGACCGCCAACCTTTCCGGCTGGGGCGGATCAAGTACTGCCGCCATGACCGACACCACCGCGTGTTCCGGCACAGCTTCCGACAACATTTACGAAGCCTGCTACACCCTTGTTTCCGGTGCCATAGACACCACCAATGTAAATGCCAGTGTCACCGCTACCAATGCCGGTGGCCAAACCACAACCGCTGACACCTCTAACACCACCGTCGATAACGACCCGCCAACCGATACTTCCATCACACCGGGTAGTACAAGAATTATCGATAACAGCAATCCTTCATTCACTGTTTATGACGGAACTGATATCGATATCGATACAGGTTCACGCGATCTGGAAAGACAGGAGGCCGCCTACAGTGGCAATGCTTGTGGATCATATGGCTCATTCTCAAGTGTGGCATATTCCGGAACCTATCCGAATATCAGCGACGGCACTGTAACAGGTAGTAAGTGTTACAAATACAGATGGAGTGTTGATGATGACGCCGGCAATAACACAACCAGCTCAGAAACGTCCGTAATCATCCGCGTGCCGATGACCACTATCACGATCACTGGCGGTAATAACCAGTCTTATGGCGGCGGAGCCAACAATCCTATCGGATACACTCTGCCGACTGCGCTCCAAGTTCAGGTAACTGATGGTGGCACCAACTGGGCGCTTGCCGATGAAATTACAGTCGATTTTGCCATTACCAGCGTGCCTGCGACGCCGACGGCAACCGGTCAAAACCTGAGTGAAACAGAAATAAACACAGACGCCAGTGGCAACGCGGAAACGAGCCTGACTTTTGGTGACAGGGCGGGTGTGTACCAGGTGCAGGCCACTTCGACCCATTCCTCCATCACTGTTGAACCTACTTTCAGCGAGACAGCCGGAAACTACACAAACCTGGTTATCACTGAAGACAACCTCAGCATCGATCTCGACCCATCCGGAACGGCTTCCGACTCCGCTTCGCCTACGGTCACAGTCACCACCAATGCCGCCAGTTATGACGTACAACTGACTCCAAACAGATGGCCGCTTTCCTCTTTGCTCGACGAAATTCTGAACTGGGCCGCCTCACTGGGTTTTGGATGGAATCTGAATCTTGGAGCAGTCACGGCTTACACCGAAAATCTGGGTGACCCGGCCGCGACCACGGTTTACAGTTGTTCCGGAGACACTTGTCAGGGGGCCAATGAAATAAATATTGATATTCACGCGGGCATTGATTATTCCTATGCCGCGGGAGCTTATACCAATACAATTGAATTCAGCACGGCAAATGAAAGCTACTAATTTTTACAAATAATTAATCTTTAACAAAAAACAGTACTCTGAAAGCGTTAAAAAGACACAGCATAGGCAGTCTAATTGTCGTTTTCCTGATCTTGTTTTTTGGACATTTTCAGAAATTAGCGGCGATTGACACCTACGTGACGGTAACGCCTGTGGCACCTGAAAACGCCGCTGTCGTTCATGACACCTTAACGGAAGTGGTACTAAGTTGGGATGCCAGTCCTTCACCAGCCTTCGACATCGCGTCTTATACGGTTTTCTATAAACCTGTCACAGAACCAAGTTACCCTCTAATCCCTCAGATTACCCGCACCGACAGTTTGGCCGATTATTCTCAGAATATTACGGTGGCGGTTGGTGTTACCTACGATTTTATCGTCTTCGCTAATTCGGTTTCCGGACTTAAAAGCACGGAAAACTGTATATCCTGTCATACCATCAATACAATTCCGGTTTGCGGTAACAGCGTTATTGAAGCCGGAGAGGATTGTGATACAGCAAATTTGGGCGGCGTTCTGTGCACCGATTACGGCTACATAGGTGGTACTCTGACATGTTCAGGGAGCTGTGCCTTTAACTTTGCCGCCTGTAGCAGTGGTGGTGGCGGAGGAGGAGGAAGGCGGCCTGCCGAAGATTCTACACCACCCAACCCGGGTGTCGCCGTGTCTCCCGCTTATGCGAACTCTTCACCTATTATTGTAAGCTATTCCAACGCTTCAGATTCTGGCGGCAGCGGACTTTCTTATGTTACTCTGCTCTACAAAAAAGGCACAAACAATTGGAAAAATACCGGTCTCAAATCATCGGAAACCTCAGGCAGTTTTGAATTTATTCCCGACGCCAGCCCCAATGCGTATTACTACTTCGACCTGCAGGCCTTTGATAACTGGGGCAATATGTCCAATTATCCGGTTGGCACGGGCGATACCAGCACCATTTACGACACGCAGGCTCCGGCCATCGGAACCATCGTAATACCCAATTCCGGAAACGAGGTTCCGTTTACCATTTCTTACAAGAATGCAGTGGACGTGGGTATTGCCGGATTATCGCGTGTGGAACTTTGGTATAAACAGGGGGAAGCAGGCGAATGGGTCAATTCAGGGCTGGTCAGCACCGGTAAAGACGGTTCATTCGCATTTAAGTTCCCCGACGAGTCAGGCTACTATTACTTTGATCTTATCGCCATCGACAAGGCGGGTAACAAGTCCGCGGAAAGTCAGGAATACGCTTCACCTGTACTCTATGACACCGAACCTCCGGTTTTAGAATCTCTTACTGCCGCGCCTTTAGCAACGAAAGCGCCTATTAGTATTAATTATACCGGCGCGGTTGACGTCGGCCCCGCGGGACTTAAAGCCGTCGAACTCTGGTACAAGAAAGAATCATCAGGCGTCTGGACCAACTCAGGCCTGAGCGGCACGACCACCGATGGCAACTTCAAATTTACGCCGGCAGAAGGCGAGGGGATTTATTACTTTACCGCGGTGCTGGAAGACAACCTGGGCAACAGATCCGCCGCGGCGTCCGGAGACGGAATGCTGAAAGTGCAGTACTCAGAACTGCCATTTGCGGCAGAACTCAGCAACTTGCCCGCCCCGATCAGTGAAATTGGCTCAGCTGACATTAAGGTCGGCGGTAAAGATATCACCGCTTACAAATACAAGCTGAATGACGCTGAGTACAGCGAAGAAATACCTGTCACACAGAATATTGTGCTTACGGATTTGCCGGAAGGAGCATACTTCCTGGAAGTTATTGGCAAGAATTCCCTTGAACAGTGGCAGGACGTGGCCAAGCCTACCAAATACTCCTGGATAGTCGCTTTCCCTGAGGAATTGCCTCCTCCGGTTGCTGAAGAAGGTGAAGAAGAAATCGAAGAAGAAGTTCCGGAAGAAGTCGCTGAGGAAGAAGTCGCTGAGGAAGAAGTCGCTGAAGAGGGCGAACCGGAAGAACTAGTACCGGAAGTAACTCCGCCGGCACCGGGCATTCATTACGCCCCTGAAGAATTCAAAGAAATCGCCAAAGCATTAATCACACAGGAAGAAGCCAAAAAAATACCTTTCTTAGTCAGTCTGCCGGGAGATGAAGAAGAAAACCAAACCCGGCTAGGATCGTGCAGAAGAAGATACCCGGGCATTCCTTTTGGATCCCTCAGTCTGGACTGGGATGATGATGGCATATCAAACAGAACCGAGTGCTACCTTCTAACCGACCCGACCAAAAAAGATACGGACGGTGACGGATGTTTTGACGGTGATGAGATAAATCAATTCTTTACCGATCCATTAAATGGAACAGATTGTAGTCCCGGGGAAAGACTCGGGGTTATATCCATCAGTAATCCTCAGGACGGCTGGCTAATCAATGAATTGGAAATAACCGGCCTGACGCCCGATACAACAAGCTGGGTGTATTTTGTTACCTTTCCGGTGATCGATAATGTGGTAATGAGCGAACAGGCAATCGAACTCGGAACAGTCGATCAGTTTAGCCCTTACAGCATTGAAGGTCAGAACTTCTTCAGAAAGATTCCGGAAGTAGCGCTGGAAGACGGACAGACCTATGATCTTATGGCCATAGGTATTCTGACCGGCGGTCAGATCATCACTTCAAACATAGTCCGTTTCAGTTTTGATTCAGGAATCGGCATTATGCCGCCGATTCCCACCGCGATCGGTAATGTGTCGATTACGGAAGAGCTAAAAAATACAAACATTCATGTGAAGGCCAATAAAGACGGCAAAATAGAAGTGATCGGTAAATCCGAATACGGCGCGCAGGTGTTTGCCGTGTGGGAATCTCTCGTTCTCGCTTCATCGGTACTATCAGACAGCGCGCTGGGAGAATTTGCTATGGAATCCCCACAACGGCTGAGCCAGGAACAGGATCATGTGGTAACACTGTACGCGGTCAAAGCTCAGGATGGCCAAAAACTCCGCTCAGGAAGCGTGGACGTAAATTTCTACATCGAAAAACCAACACCTTTCCCATACTGGCTCATATTGTTGCTTATTCTTCTGCTGCTGTTAATGCGGATGTTTTTTCTCTATTATAGGAGAAGGAAAGAAGAAAGGATAAGACTTCTTCGGCTGCTAATTCGGATACTTGATAACTATTGTAAAAGGAAAAAAGAAGAGGGTAAAAACTATAATTCAGACCCAATCTTCGATAAAATGGAAAAGCCTGACAATAAAAAACAATGAACATTGTCCTCTCCATCATCGGGTTAACCGCTCTTTATCTCCTTTTGAGGATTTATCTTGTTAATAAGCGCAGGAAATATAATCGCAACCTCCCTTCAGTCGTCTTGCGCGTGGCAGTATCCAAAACAAACGAACGGGGCCCCATTGTTGCCGAACAGATCTTTTCAGCCATACACGGAATTGAAAGCAATTATAGTTTTTTTAACTATCTGGCCGGTGAAACGCAGCCCAGAATCAGCCTGGAAATCGCGAATGTAGGTAATAAAATCCAGTTTTTCATCTGGACACCGCGCAAATTCAAGAATGTTATCGAAAGTCAGATCTACGCCCAGTATCCCGATGTCGAAATCGAAGAAGTGGCGGATTACGCTAAACAAAGCTTCAATATATTCCAGGATAAAGCGGAAAAAGAAAAAGTGGTACAGCTCGGAGGACCAGCCAACCCGGAGAACTTACCTGCTGTATACAAAGGCCCAAGCGCTAAAGATACACGTTACGCGGTAACTGCTGAACTGAGCCTGGAAGATCCGGATGTTTATCCTGTCAAACGATATCCTCAGTTTGAAGATAAGCTGACTCGCCTGGCCACTGAACCGCTGTCAGGCATTACAGCCACGCTTTCAAAGCTGAATGCCACCGACGAACAGGCCTGGATCCAGATTACAGTGGAACCGGTTGGGGACTGGTGGAGAAAGCGGGGGCTGAAATGCCTCAGAATTATAAGTAACGGTCTTTTCGATAATATCTTCTGGCTTCACAGGCTGGCTACTAATGTCTACTTAACCAGAGGTTTTTGGAAAAGGCTTCTGCTTACGCCGGTTTTCATTCTTTTCTGGGTTCTGAGAGCCGGCAGAATAGGAAGCTTAAATATGGGTGGCGGTTCCGAAAAAGATCTCGAAGAAGAAGTTTCACGTACTCATGATCGTGAAGATCCGATTTCAGCGGCTGTCGACAAAGTTACCAGACTCACCTTTGGCTGTAACATCCGCATTGTTTATATTCCGCGGAAAGAGAACATCGATCTGGCTGAAGTGAAGCTCAACGAAATCGCGGGTAGTTTCAAACAGTTTAGCCTTCCCAATCTTAATGGATTTTCCGTAAGCCGGCTCAACTCCTCCAACAGCCAGATTCTTAAACGCTACCAACAGCGCGCGGTCATCGACCCAATCATGCTTAATGTGGAAGAGCTGGCCACCGTTTATCACATGCCTTCCGTGGGCGTGGGAACCCCCAATGTTTTTTGGGTCAGTTCCCGCAAACTGGAACCGCCCCACAACCTTCCGCTGATCGGCACAATTCCAGATAACGAACTTAATGTTATCGGAGAAACAAACTTCCGGGGACATCGCGAAAAATTCGGAATCAAAACAGCCGACCGCAGACGTCACATTTACATCATCGGTAAAACGGGTATGGGTAAGTCTGTCCTTCTCGAAAACATGATCCATTCCGACGTGAATACGGACAAAGGGCTGGCCGTTATCGATCCGCACGGCGATCTGGCAGACGCGGTCATCGATTTTGTGCCGTCTCACCGCACCAACGACGTCGTCATCCTCGATCCGTCCGACGTCTCCCATCCTTTCGCTTTCAACATGCTGGAGTACACAGAAAACGCCAACAAACGTAATCTGATGGCATCAGGATTGCTTGGTGTTTTCAAGAAGATGTACGCCGAATCCTGGGGACCGCGTCTTGAGCACATCCTTCGCAACTGTCTGCTCGCGCTTGTGGAATACCCGAACACTTCAATGCTGGGCATCATGCGTATTTTGGTCGACGCAGAATATCGCAAAAAGGTCGTAGCGAGCATCGAAAACCCCATGGTCAAAAGTTTCTGGATCGATGAATTCGGAAAAATGCAGGACCGCATGCGCACCGAAGCGATTTCGCCGATTCAGAACAAAGTCGGCCAATTCCTCAGTTCCCCCATGATCCGCAACATCGTGGGTCAGGTCAAGTCCACAGTCAATATCCGTTTTATGATGGATAGCGGAAAGATCATTATCGTCAATCTGTCCAAAGGCAAAATCGGTGAAGACAATTCCAGTCTGCTTGGTTCCATGCTCATCACCAAATTCCAGCTTGACGCCATGAGCCGCGCCGACATCGACGAAAAAGAACGAACAGACTTCTATCTGTATGTGGATGAGTTCCAGAATTTTGCCACCGACGCCTTTGCCACCATTCTGTCTGAAGCCAGAAAATATAAACTGAATCTGGTAATGGCCAACCAGTATGTGGCCCAGATGCCGGAAGAAGTCCGCGACGCGGTCTTCGGTAACGTGGGTACCAGCCTTTGTTTTCAGGTGGGCTTCGATGACGCCGAGTACTTCTCCAATCAGTTCTCTGAAGAAGTTCTCCCCAACGACATAATCTCTCTGCCCAAATACAACTGTTACACCAAGCTGATGATCGACGGTATGCCGTCACCAACTTTCTCTATCGCCACCCTGCCCCCGCCAAAATATGAAGGAGAGCCGGATCGCCGGGAAAAAATCATCCGCCTTTCCCGCGAACGCTATTGCCGCCCGCGTGAAGTCGTCGAAGACAAAATTTCCCGATGGGCCGAAACCCGCAAATTAGAAGAGGGTAAAAAAGAGAATTTTAAGAAGAAAGAAGAATCCGGGAAAGAGGAAATAAAAAAAGAAGAGCCAAAAAAGGAGGGGGTAAAAAAAGAAGTAAAGCCTGAGGAAAAGACAGAGGAAATGAAACAGGAAGTTCCAAAAAAGAAGCACCACTCAAAACACAGAAGGCCGGGACAATAAACCTTGCACAAGATTCAAGCCCTCCATTCTCTCCTGCGCATCCCGCCTAGCGGGACGCGCGTATGACTTTTTTCTCAATACTTTTTTTCTTGGCACTTTTTGGAAAGTGCCCAAAACACTGGGGTTTTTTGAAGTGAGTCAGCTTTCTTCCATATCCCGGCTACTGCCACGCAAAAAACCCCAGACCCCGATAGCCATTACTCAGCATCTCACTTCCGTTGTTGCTGCAATCACGAACCGCCGCTTACCTCTCGGTAAGCTTACGCAGTGACCAATGGGTTTACCTCAAATAGCATCAACCCAGTTAAAGGTGATGAGGTGAATCTTGTGCAAGGTTTATTGTACGCAATCAAAGCTTCTGTTAGTATAAAGGCTGTCACCCAAAAATGCTCATGGCCAAGTTTTATCTGCTCATAGTCATTATTGCGCTACTTGATCTTTTTGCTGAGTATATCGGAAAGTTGTGGGTATTGGGCGGAAGATCGGTCTATCTGTGGCTGACGGTTCTGGGTTTCGGAGCCGCCGGCTTTTTTTTCGCGCAGTCTTTAAAGTACGAGGGAGTGGCCATTGCCAATATTCTCTGGATCGCCCTCACCGCAATTTTGGTTACGCTGATGGGTTACTTCGTGTTTAAGGAACAGCTTTCGACAACGAATCTCATTGGCATCGGCGTTGTAATTGTCGGCGTAATCTTAATTAACATACGATGAAAAAACCGATTATCGGCATTATCGGCGGCCGCGGAAAGATGGGCAGTTACTTTGCTGATTTTTTTGAACGGAACAAATTCGAAGTCATAGTCAGCGATCAGCGGACCGAGCTCGACAACAAAGAAGTCGCGAAAAGGGCTGATGTCGTGATTGTTTCCGTGCCGATTGATCGCACGCAGGAAGTGATTCTGGAAGTGGCTCCCCACGTAAAAAAGTCGGGCCTGCTTATGGACTTCACTTCAGTCAAGGCAATGCCTATGGAAGCGATGAAAAAAACCAAAGCTTCTTACCTGGGCTGTCACCCGCTTTTTGGTCCGACCGCGAGCATCCGGGGGCAAATTGTTATTCTTTGCGTGGGTCGGGGAATGGGCTGGCATCGGTGGTTCAAAAATCTGCTTGAAGAAAATAGCGTACTCGTCCGTGAACTCACCGCCCGGAAACATGACGAGCTAATGGCTTACATTCAGACCCTCACGCATTTTTCGCACATAGCTTTTGCTGATACGCTCCGAAAATCCGGCATTTCCATCAATGAATTCATCAAATATCCCAGCCCGGTGTACATGATGGAACTTTACATGATGGGTCGCATTCTTAATCAGGATTCAAAACTTTACGCCAATATTCAGCTCGCTAATCCTGTCAACGTCAAAGCGGTTGAGTCATATTTGCGCAGTTGCCGCGAACTGGCGGAGACCATTGAAAGAAAAAAGTTTAAGGACAACGTCGATTTCTTTAAAAAGAACACAGAATATCTGGGGCATTTCGCCACGATCGCGATGGACGAAAGTGACAATCTTCTCAGATATCTCAAATTACCTCAAAAATCCCGCTTTTTCGCGCGAAGTCCCAAGCCAAAAAAATCCGATGTGGCGCTTCTTGGGCCGCCAAATACCTTTTCCGACCAGGTTCTGAAGCGCTACAGGCTAAATGAAAATCCATGGTATGCCGCGTCGATCGCGGAAGTCTTTGAACTGATACTCGACGGAAAAGTAAAGGCCGGTTTAGTGCCGATCGAAAACAGTTCCACGGGATCAATTCGTGAAACGCTGGACGAACTCTATGAAAACGATGTGCACATTTCGGAAGTGATGGGACTTCCGGTCAAATTAGCACTGGCCGGCACAATCAAATGCCAGCTGAAAAAAGTGAAGACAATCTACTCTCATGCTCAGGCGCTTTTGCAGTGCCGTCATTTCATCAGAAAAAACTGTCCTGATGCCGCGCTGATTCCAATGTCGAGCACTACCGCCGCTCTTGAAAGAATGTTCAATGAAGATAAAGAGGGGACAGTTGCCATTGTTTCGCCGGAGGCGGCCGAAACATATCACTTAAAAATCATCAGGGATTCCATTGAAGACGAAAAGGAAAACATAACTTACTTTGCCTATATCATAAAGGGACAGCCAAATAAGCTGAAGACGGACGCTAAAAAAACATCCGTCGCTTTTCACTTCAAAAAAGATTCACCCGGCTCGCTCAACAGCGTTTTGCAGACTTTTGCCGAAGCGGGCATCAATCTGGCTAAAATTGAATCGCGGCCCAGCGTCAAAATTCCCGGGGACTATGTTTTTCACGTGGATTTTGAAGGTAGCGCGGATAGCCAAAAAGCCCAGGCTGTTCTAAAAAGTATCAATGCTAAAGTCGCCAGGCTTAAGGTACTGGGCAGTTATTGATCAATAATCAGGAAGCGGACTCAATTTTCAGGTAAGTGTTGTCCTTATTTTCACCATAAACGTTGGTCAGCTCAACACGACTGAACTGCCCGGAATTTGAGCGGATTTTTTTGGTGCGCCCCTTATAAATACGCATTTCCTTAATTCCACCCCATTCAAGGTAAGTCAGCTTCAGATCCACATATTCAGGATTGTGTTTCAGCACCTTGATGCGGAGCCCGGACGGTGTATGGTAAATAAAATCCATATCGCAGGCATCAAATACGCCATCCTCAACTGTTTGGTCATCGCAATCGGCATAATCTCTTTCGCCTTTCACAACTTTGGTGGAGTAGCTATTCGAAAAATCATATTTTACCTGTGACCAAAGCCCTTGAACGCGCTTGGCGACCATTACAATCTTATCATCCACATTGGACATATCAGAAAAATCTTCCTTAAAACTCAGTGTGACAGTTTCACAGGTATTGCCTGCCACCGAAAGATTACGTTTATAAATACTGTTGATCGTCAGATTCTTCACATCCAGAGTATAACGAACCCTTTCAGGCGCACTGTTACAGATTTCAGCTTGGCCAACCACTCGGCTGTATTCCGTTTCAACCACGGCTGATTTAATACGAACCGGTTGGTCATTATCCGCCAAAACGGCAGGGGCCAGTACTAAAGCGAGAATAAAAATGCTTAGAAATCGCGTAAATTTGAACATAATATGGGTCATTTAGATAAATGGTAGCTTATTTTAGTATTATAATAGAATTATGTCAATAGCTTTAGGTCAATACTTCCCCGGTTTTTGTCATAATGACCTGTCTTCTTTCCGTTAATCTTGCGATAAAGTCCACTTTTAAAAAGTGACGCAGATCGTTAAAAAAGCTCTTGTCATCATTCCCCCTGT
>JAHJFD010000024.1 GCA_018825145.1 Patescibacteria group bacterium | reverse complement strand
ATGTCCCGGGCTATATTAGCGACATACTTCATGAACTGAGTCAGGAAGCTATTTTAAGGGAATATAAAAAAAGCTCCGTCTATTTTGAGAATTCATATTTATTGGCGGATTCAAGGAATGCAGACGCTGATTTCACCCTGGGCTGGGAAAAAGTTCTGACAGCAACCGATGACTGCAGAGAGGGGGATATCAGATTAAAAAGTTCCGATGATGCTGAGCTTCTTTCTGGCAGCGCGGACAAAGTCTTTTCGTCCGTTCATCTGCCAAAGGACGGGGCGATATGTGTTGATCCACTTGAATATAAAGAGCGGGAGCTTGTATATAATCTGGATTCCGATACCGGTTTTTCCAATGAAATCCGTATTTTCCCCTTAAATCTCAACCTGCGCGGCTCCGATGATATTTATCTTGAGGACAACGATTACCGCCTGGACATCCTTCAGCCCTACGGTCAGAAGAAGCGCTATCAGGGCGGCATTCCGATGGATGAAAACACTGACGCCACCATCACCGTAAAAAGCACGGACGGCGAAGCGGAAACAACTTTCGATTTACCAAAAAAGTAATTTTAATAAAAATGACTACTTATAAAACCGGAAAGGGTTTCACCATGGTGGAACTGCTGATCGTGGTCGCTATCCTGGCCATCCTCAGTTCCGTGGCCTATATCGGCATACAGCGTTCACGGGTAGGCGTGATGAACACCAAAGTGACAGTTGACATTTCCGCCATAGAGAACGCCATGGAACAATATAAAAGAGACCATGAGGGTAAGTACCCAATTCCAACTCCCGGCGCGGATAAAAACCTCAGCTGTTTCTATCTGGATACTGCCTACGCTCATGACTGTGACGACAAGGCCGACTTTATCCAGTCACAGATCGATAACACCCTGCTCACAAAACGCTACCTTCAGGAAGTTCCCACTGATCCCCGTACCGGAGCCCGCTACGTCTACGGAGTAACAACAGACGGTCAGTATTACCAGATCGCCGGCATTATTGAGAACGATGACGGAACTTACAGCGCCAAAGTCGCCGGAAACCTTCACTTTACCTACCCGCTTAAAAGCCTGATTCGTTCTTACAACAGCCCCGACTTTGTGATGGACGGAGAAAGCTATCTTCCTTACTCTCCCGATCATCTTGCCCTGACGGCTACAATCCAGAGTATCACAGGCACTGTCGAAGTCGATGCCAAACCCGCCTCTGATGGCGACACCATCAGTCCCGGTTCCGTGATAACTACAGCCCCCGCTTCCACCGCCGTCCTTTACTTCTCGGACGGCAGTATCACTTACCTTGACCCGGACACCACCCTCCGCCTTCTGCCCAATTCTGAAGTTGAAAAGAATGACGGGGACGGCATCATCACCAAAATCCGCCTTAAGCTCACAAGCGGCAAAATCTGGAACAAGGTCATCCGTCTTGCCAGTGAGTCTGAATTTAACATCGAGACCACTTCAGCCATTGCCGGAGTACGGGGGACGGAGTTCGGCATCAACTCTGACGCCTCAGAGCTTATCGTCCTTTCCGGTATCGTTGTGGCACGTACTTTTGCTCCGGGGGAAGCCGTTGCCACCTCCGGCTCTTTTGAATTCGATAATTCCGTTACTTTCTTTAACGCGAATCAGGTTATCATCGGTGACGGCACATTCAAAGTCTTCCCCGTCCCCGTTCATAATGCCACTGTTTTGTCCACGGGCACCTCTGTATCTTCCCAGAAGGAAACCGACCTCAAAGCCGCGCACTACGAAACGCCCTACACTAATGCTCTCCAGCCAAGAATCCTTGAGATCGATATTCCCAGCAAAATCCTCAGCCTCCAGCTTATTCAGAAAGCCGCGAACAGCCCCTTTCCTTTCCCGGAGCCTGATAAAGTACTTGTTTTTGATGAAAATGATAATCTTCTTGAAACCTGGAACAGCCCTTCGCATTACACGGTGGATTCAGTCAGCGGAAGCATTGATATTCTCAGCTCTGCCGTTACCACCTTTCTCACAACACATCCTAATAAATCAGTAATCTTCGCCTTTGAGGACAAAAACGGAAACCTGACCGCCAAAAGCAGTCCCGCTGTCACGCTTAATTCCAAAACCCATGTAACTTACGCTATGTTCTACGGGGATGAAACGCCGAAGAAGACGAAAATGGTCACCGCTCCGTCCATTACCGCTTTTCCCGCCAGCCTGAAACTCGGCTCCCCCCCTGCTACACTGACAGCCGACAAGTCCTGTGACTGGACTATCAAGAGCGGGGGCGGAAAACTCATGGGCGCGGTGAGTAGCGTGCAGACCGCGACCTATGTATCCATTGACCCCGGTCTGACAGTGACCGGCCTGATCGCCGATATCGGAAGCCGTTTTAACAGCACAGCTAATGACGCGGTAACAGTACGGTGTATCGATCCGTCTGATACGGCCAAATATGATGAAAAAACCTTTACGGTTGCGTATGAGCCGGCAAAGAAATCACTTTTGTCCAATTATGAATATTCCTGGTTTGCCAAAGGTTCAACGAATTGGTACGAGGCAAAAGCCACCTGCGGCGGCTGGAGTAACCTGAATCCGCCTGAACAAACCTACCTGACCGGTCAGGGCTTTACCGCCGCTAACTTTCCCGGCCTGACCGAAGGCGGTGTGCCGCCCGGAACCTGGCATCTTCCCAGTCAGGTCAAGTATGATGGTCTGGATCCCACGCCGAATAAAACCAATCCCGCTGAAGGAGCGCTGTGGTGCGGAACCTGGACAGGTATAGATTGTGATTATATGCCGGCTGGAGTGGCCAGTATTTGGTTATTGGAGGAGCAGAATGTTAGTAATGCTTGGAATATCCTTGGCTCACTCCTATCTCAAATTCAAGGTAGCGATAAAACTGATAACAGTTCTTGGCGGGGTGTCCGCTGTGTGAGGTAAGCTTTAAAATCATCTATTGACAGAATAAAAAAGAATTGCGATAATGCACTCCATTCTTAAGCTAAAGTCCATGCGGCCTCTAAAAATATTAGAAGCTGCCCACCCAAAGAAAATCATAGCAGGCACGCTTATCTTCACTTTTCTGGTTTCGCTGATCAGCGTTCCTGTTGCTCATGCCGCTCCCGGTGACGAAACAACATACTATTTTTTGAATGATCATCTCGGCTCAGTGGATGTTGTTTTGGATGAACAGGGTAATGTTGTCGAACGGAGGGATTATCTGCCATATGGACAGAAGCGATATGTTCATGAGGAGCTGAATGCGCCAGATACAGCACAGGGATTTACAGGTAAAGAGCTTGATGATGAAATGGGACTGCATTACTACGGAGCACGCTATTATGACGCTGAAATTGGGCGGTTTATTACTCCCGACCCTCTGCTTTTGCGTATCGACCAGATGTCTGAAGAACAAAGAAATGAATTCCTCAGTGACCCTCAGAATCTGAACGCTTACACTTACGCGAAAAATAATCCGGTTAAATACGTTGACCCTGATGGGGAGTTCGCAATATTCGCGGCTTTGATTGTAGCGGCAGTTTTCGTTTCATCATTTGTCGGGGTGCAGAATGTTGCCGCTCCCAATATTAACAGTCCGCCCGTTTACACAAAGTCATCCCTTGAAATCGGAAGTGAGTTAGTTAAGGGTGCTGTTACAGCGGCAGTTTCACTAGGTGTGCCAAGCGCGATTCAAAAAATTACTCAGTTTGGCTTTAGAACAATTGGCCAGTTGCAGAAATACCGGAAACTGGTGGATAGTGGGGTGGATTCAAGGACTGCGGCAAACAAGGTGATGAATGAAACAGGGCCAAGAATGAACAGGTTGAAGCCCGACCCGACTGCCACAGGTCCTCATACTGTCTTTAAGCGTGACGCAAACGGCAACATAACCAGATACGAAACTTATACTGAAAATCCACAAAATCCCACAGGTTTTGACAAGGTTAAAAATGTTGATATGACTGGTGAGGCCCATTTCAACAAAGTTACTAAAGAAAATGTACCCACTCCTCATACACAAGCCAGAGATATTCCCGGCGGTGTTAGATCAGCAACACCAGAGGAGATATCTAATTAATCACCCTCGATTAAATTTATGAAATTTTTCAATAAATCTAATAATACGGATAACCAAAAAGAATTCACACATTTTATAAAAGTAAAAAGTGTGGATGTTATCGGTAAACCGCATCTAAATAAGGTGACTGGCGAACTGATAGAAACTCCTCACGTTCACGATGAAACTGGCACAAGGCCAGCGCGACCTGATGAACTACCAAAAAATTCTAACAAAATGCTATGAACAACTTGAAGTGGCTTCAGCAGTTTTATAAGAGTCAGTGTAATTGCGAGTGGGAACATACTTACGGTATCAAAATCGATACCCTGGATAATCCTGGCTGGGGAATTAATATTGATCTATATGACACTGATTACCGGGAACGAAAATTCGATGAGCTGAGAATAGAAAGATCAGAAAATGATTGGATTATCTGTAAAATTGAAAAATACATCTTTAAAGGTGCGGGTGGCCCTCAGAATCTTGATGAAATAATCGGAGTCTTTAGAAATTGGATTGAAAAGCAAATATAAAACCGTAGCGTCTCAGGGTGTTCGCATAACAGGAACACAATCAGTTCCGCTCTGATTATTCGCCTGATCTTCGGCACGGAAGCAGTAGGTATGCTGAGTCCACACAACCGGATTACTGAAGTTCTCACTCCAGCTATTGGCGAAAGATGTGAAACTGTTAATCAGACTAAAGGGGCCGCCGTCTATGTTGTACCACATTTCGTGTGTATCTATATCAGTTGTGCCATCCAGAATAAAATTATCTTGGTTGACTGTAAAAGGTAGCCCCCCATTTGTCGTAATTACCGGATCATTCGGCGGTGTCTCATCTTCTGAACACACCGGATAGTCATCTTCATAAAGCCCGCTTTCTGTGTCACAGCTGTCACAGTCATCTGTCGGGTTGCTGTCGTCATTGTTAAATCCCGCGTTGCAGGCGCAGGCGCCTTCGGAGCATGTGCCGTGGCCGTTACAGTCAATTCCTTCACAGGAAACAGTTGCATTCACCATCGTCGTATCATCCGTCACTCCTTCGCTCAGCCCCGACACAAAGAGGTCAAAACTGCCAACACTGCTTGGATCGGCGCTCCGGCGCTCCCATGGCTTTCCAGTGACTGTCTCAAAATCCAGTCCTCCGTCCGCGGCAACTCCCAGATTTTCCAGCACAAAATCATTGCCGATCTTATCATCCGTAGTTCCGGAAAAGTCAACCACAATATGCCCTTCCGGATCACGCGTCACTTTTGATATAACCACTGGTTTTGAATTGGCCGGAAAATAACCTTCTCTGTTAAGCTCACTTATCCTGCTGCGGGTGCTTACGGCTGTAAATTCAAAAGCCTCCGGAACCCCTTCCCCATTCTGCACACGGAAAGCGCTCAGCCACATTCCGGGAGGCAGTGTAACCACGGGCTGTTTGTTTGCATCGTTCATCACGTTTTCATTTACCTCCAGGGTATTTAATTCACAGTTCCCGCTTTCGTTCAGCCTGTAATTGTTTTCCTTATCAATCACCAGAGTCCTGAATCCTTTCATTTCAACCAGCTCATAACCCTGTCCCGCGGTAACGTCTGTTTTGGCCATCAGTCCGGCAAGACCGGATTCTGTAATAACATCCCCGTCAATTTTCATGCTAAGGCCGTTATAAGCCTTATCGGGATGGCTTTCCCCAAGACTGACAGTCACTGTTTTGCTTTCACCGGGCTTCACCGTTTCGGCAGCCAGTCCTTCAAACACAAGGCCTTCGCAGGGATTGCCGCCACCGCCTCCCGTTCCCCCTCCCCCTTCCGTATTTCCCCCTGTTCCCGCGCTTCCTCCCGTTCCCGCGCCACCGTCAGGGTTATTTGGGTCTCCGTTGCCGCAGGCGGACACACTTAAAGCCGTAGCACCCGCCAGCAGCAGCTGATAAATCCTGGAGCGGAATTCACCCTGTAAACGGGCCTCTGTTGACCGCGGTCTTAAATCTGAAGAAGGGCTTAATCTGTTTAATCTCATAATCTTAAAATTGGTTAGCGATTCTAAACCAACTTTGTTTCTGTGTCAATAGCTTCAGCGCGGGGCTTCCTTACACTTTTATAATAACAAATACCGCCAAAAACGCACTAAAAAGACCCCAGTTTTACCACCTGCCGTCTTGAAAAGAGGCTAAGTTGTTCCGGTGGCGCTCTTTTGGTGTGAATAATGAGAGGTTTGAGTGAATATTTTAGGAAAGAAATATATGAATCTATGTTGAACGTCAGGT
>JAHJFD010000023.1 GCA_018825145.1 Patescibacteria group bacterium | reverse complement strand
TTATGGCAAGTGACGGACTTGTATTCGCGAAAATGCCGGACGGAACCTACAGAAGCACGGATCCAAGCAGTCTTGGAAGTTTTGATCTTTCCGTGGCAGGACTCAGTGAAGGGGTGACGGATGACACGACGGCGGTGAATGTGAATGTGCCCCCTAAACCGGAGATCAGTAATCTGGCGATTGATTGTAATACGGGAGGGGCTTGTGTCGCCAATTGGCCAACACCTTACCCTGTTACCTTTACCGTGTCGGATGCGCTTAACTGTACGGCCGATGCACAGGTGTTTAGTGGTCCAGGCACTCCGGGTTCAGTATCAGGGGTTAGTCTCAACGGACAGAATGGTTCATTTACGTGGTCTACTGGTTCAACTGCTGGCGATACCATCCGGTTAACTGTTGATTGTGTGGGCAATGGGGGAGAAAATTCGACCTATGTTGACCAGATTCAGGACTGATTTTATTGCACACATCTGCACACGCGGTGTTTTTTTTCGATATTCGGTGCACTTGGTAACGCGCCACACAGATCGCTGGGATCTATTGCTGAATGGCGAGCATAGCAATAAGTTTGGAAAGTTGAGTTATAAAACAGATAAGGTGCAAACACAAAGCTGGCATCACTAACTGCCTGATTCGGAGCCGGATTTAACGGAAGTGGACTTAAAGGCGGATTGGTCATATTTGCTAAAGCCATACAGATTGTTTTTGTGTCATCATCCCAGTTAGATTCACCAAGATCGTTCTTGTCTACGCATTTAGCGCTGAGCTGGTTTTTGCAGGCATAGTCACAGTCTTGTTGTAGATTTGTTTCGGCGGCTAAAATCCAGCAAGCCGGATCATCCCAAAATCCCTTATCATCACCGCCGCCAGGTTTCAGGTCGGTGCCCCAGCAGGAGGCGTTCAGTTTGCTGATGATGCTGACAGTAGGCGGGCTGGCGGCCGAATTGGAATTAAAATCACAGGTAATCGTTACAGTGCCGGTTAAATTCGGGCTGAAATTCCCGTTAACGTCAATTGTGCCGTTCGGAGGATTCTTCCAGCCGCATATACTGGTTATATCCTGATTGCAGGAAGGGCCGGTATAGGCGGCCACAGCCTTGTACTTGCCGGCGGAGCCCGCGAGCACGACAGATGGGCCGCTGACTGTGTGGGAGACGTAAGTTCCGGAGCAGCCTGAAATTTTCTTCTTTTTCGGCGTCCACTCTCCGAACAGCAGGTTCCAGGTAAACACGGCGTTACCGCGGATACGGAGCACGGGGTCAAGAGCGCCGCTTAAATGGCCGGACTGGTCTTCAAAGAAAAGAATAATGTCTTTGTTCTTCGCGGTCGTCTGGAAGAAGGTACTGGCATCATTTAGAGTAAGTATGTCTTTCGCCGCGTTCAGGGTGTATTCAGTATTGTCCCATTCGTCCAGAACAGAAGGCAGTATTTCCCCGTCCTTGTCAGTTTCGTAAACATGGACTTTACTGAGGTCCTGAATGTACCAGGGACTGCCGGCGCCTTTATCAAAGAGGCGGAAGGAGAGTTTATTACCCGGAACGTCAATTTCGTTCAGGCGGGGTTCCAGATTGTTGTTATAAGGCTGGCGGTAGTACTTTTTTATGAGATTATTCAGGGGCAGACCGGAAACGGTTGTGACGGATGAGACATTGCCGATATCAAATTCTTTAAAATCAGTGCCGCTTCCTTTGGCTTCCTGATTTGCGGGATCTTTGAAGTAGGTGGAGGTGTTGTCGAATTTGAAAGACTGATCAGTGGCGGTTGCTTCACCGGGAGCCAGCATACGGGAAACCATGGTTCCGGAAAGGACGATGATTTTGTTGCCGTCAGCTTCTATCCCGAACTCCGTTCCTCTTACACCCGCGATGGCGGCAGTGGTCTCGATGTTGAACTCAGATTCAGAGGCAAGGCGGATGACCTTGTTCCAGATTTTGCCCGAGGTGAGCTTGAGGCGGATTTTGGTGATAATACCGTCACTGTCGTTCTTTTCAACTTCAGAATTGGGAAGAAAGCGGAGGGTGGTTTCCGGATCGAGATAAGTGATACTGCCATCGGAGAAATAAAGAATGGCGGAGGAGGCGGGAGCGGTGGTAATCACAGAGCCTGGGCTTATGGTCCTTTCCTCTTCGGGACTCGCGGGGGTCACAGGTTTTCCGTCATTGGTCACTGTGCCGGTAATGTCATGAAGGGTGGCGGTGACGGCAAGG
>JAHJFD010000022.1 GCA_018825145.1 Patescibacteria group bacterium | reverse complement strand
GACACTACGGGAATGAAAAGATAATCAAAGATTATGTCAGAAACCAGGGAAAACATTATAAATCGATTTACAGAGGTCAGCTCACTTTATTCGATAACCTAACCTCCTGATACCTCGACCCTTGGGTCGAGGAGTATCATTAAGCCTTATATTGGGATTCTGAGCAAATTTTGTATTCAATACATTGAACAATTCAGCATCATATTCAATTACTTCAACATCATCAAATGAATTTGCCAAATCCTCAGTTAAATAGCCTAAACCTCCGCCAACTTCGACAACTTTTGAGTTTTCCTGATAGACATATTTGACAGTCTGAATAAACTTTTTGATCACCAATGGGTCTGTTGTGAAGACTTGGCCGTAGTATTTCCTTGGGATTAAGCCATTTTTATCAAGTTCTGCCTGGCATTTCTTTTGATCGTTTTTCATAGCCAGCTCACTATATCAGAGATATTTCTTGAGGGGTAGGGAGTCCTTTTTGGGGGTATTAAATTCTGATGCACCGATTTGGTGCCACTCAGGTGCCATGGTGGCGCCACCATGGCGCACCAGAATTCCCGGGGTCCCATGGGGTATGGGTAGAGGATGTGAATGCGAATTGGTATACTAGGCCCGATGAAAAAGCTGCTTTATGCATTATTTGTACTCTTGCTCCTTGCCCCTGTAACAGGGGAGCTCTGGCATATTCCGATCTGGAGGTTTGAGTTTTTGCCATCAGACATCATTATTCTCGTACTCTTTCCGCTTTGGATCATTGATAAGCTGGTGGAAGACAGGCGAGTGAGAATAGGGAAAATCGGCAGAATGATTGCCCTCTTCCTTTTTGTGATGGTGACGACCTATTTTCTGAACATGCTGCGTTTCGATTTTCAGCAGATGCTTTCTGGCTTTATTCTGATGGGGCGGTTTGGCATGTATGTAATCGTAGCGGGGATAGCCTTTGACTTGCTGGATCGCGACAAAACGGGCTTTTTGCGTAAACTGCTTATTGGGGCTATGATTCTGAGTATGGTGCTTATTATAGTGCTGGGCTTTTTGCAGCTTAAATTCTTTCCCAGCTTCCTGGACCTTGGGCTTTATCTGGAGGGTTGGGATCCTCACGAAGGACGACTCCTTTCCACGTGGTTTGATCCTAACTTCATTGGCGGGTATTTAGCCTTTGTTTTGCCGGTGGCTTTGGCACTTGGGCTTTATTTTAAGCGACATAAGCACGTTCGATGGGCAGTCGCCATGTTCGCGGTTTCGGTTATTGGACTGGTGGCTCTTTATTTGACATTTTCTCGCAGTGGTTACCTGGCGTTGATCGCTTCACTCGGCATTCTGACTTTCTTCAAATCCCGTAAGCTGCTGCTGGCGCTGGTGATTGTGGCAGTCATCGGTTTCAGCCTTTCGTCACGTGTGCAGGAAAGAACAATCGAGGCGGTGGACAGCGCCAAGGGACTGATTGGTCTGGATTCCCAGAAACCTCTTGATGCCACGGCGGAACTCAGAGTTTATTCGTGGCAGTTCGCGCGGGAGATTATTGCTGATCATCCGCTTTTGGGGGTGGGTTTCGGGCGTTATGCCTTCGAGATCAATGAGCGGGGGCATGGCCTTCTTTCCGATCACTCTTCGGGCGGTTCGGATAGCTCGCTTTTAACCATCTGGGCGCAGACGGGCGTCTTTGGGCTGCTTTCTTACCTCGCCATCGGCTTTGTGGCGGCTATTACGGCCATCCGGCGTATCCGGAAAAAAGATGATTTTGACAGCTATCTGCTTTTAGGTCTGCTGTCCGGTTTTTCCGGCATGATGATCCACTCGGTTTTTGTAAATTCCCTCCTGTATGCGCTGATGATGGTCTACTTGTGGACGGGGCTGGCGTTGATGGATAAAAGAGGGTGCTAACTTGTTTTTTCCTCAAATTATGTTATAATATAAGGGTAGTAATTTATTTCTTATGGCAGTTGCCAGGTCACCAAAGGATTCCAATAAACCAGGCAAAACTAATGAATCACCCTCTTTTTTAGACTTACTGGGTAAGGTTGATCATATTCCTGGTGTTCTAAAAAAAGAGGATGCTGAGAAGAAGTTACCCCCTGAAACTATCGGTAAGCTTGATGGGCTTGTAAAACTACTTACAGAAACCCTAAAAAAAGGTGATCTGTCATCTTTAATAGGCGGAATAATAGCTATTTTAACGGGTAACTATGGTACTCCTAAGGAAAAGGCTGAGCTGGCAAAGGCCGGGCAGGAGGTGAAGGAAGATGCGGCAAAGAAAGAGGCGCAAGGGAAGTTGGGCAAACTTCAGGCGGATGTCGATAAAGATAAGAAAAAGAAGCCAGAGCTCGTCAAAAATCCTGAACTTGGCGATGGGCGAGAGTACGTGTTAATCGGAGATTCTGCTGCTAAAGGTATGTTTATGAGCTACGAGAAAGGAAAGCAGCCTAGTTTTATCGGAGAGGTCGGTTTTTCCACTTTTCAGGTTTTGGAGCGATTGAAAAATGAGAAAGCGAAGCTTAAAGGTAAGAAGAAGGCCGTGATCTATTGTGCCAGGAATAATATTTTTGGAACCTCTACAGATAAGCTTGTGGATCATATGATTGAAATGGCTAAAATTTGTTCGGATGCAGGAATTCCGGAGGTTATTGTGAATAGTCAGTTCCCACCTATTTCAAATCATGTGAAGGATGTTGGACCAAAGAAATTTGCAGAATTGAAGCGCAGGAATTCGGAGTTAAGTGAAGGACTTCTTAAGGCCTATAAAGATGGAAGATTTCCGGCTGGTACAAGGGTGGTAGATCTTCTCGCGGCATTTTCGGATGAAAAATGTGAGATGAAGCCGGAATTTGTGGATCCAAAAGCAACAGATCATTTACATCCGTGGTTTGCTTATAAGGCAGGTTTGAATTATATGATGCCTAATGAATCTAAAGCTGTCTGATCCGCTCCACGCCGCCGATCTTTTTAATATATTCGGCCACTCTGGGACTGACGTTATTTTCCCATTCAATGCCCCTTACAATGGTGCTTCTGATTTTTGTGGCTGATACGTCTACTTCATGCTCAACTTCGATGACGGGGGATTTTCCTTCTTTGTCGAAGAGTTCTTTTACCAGGCCATTATTGCCCACAAAAACCGCATTGAAATGGGGCACGATTTTTCGTACGTGTGCCGTCCATTTGGTATCGTCGTTGATGTCGGGTACCAGAAAAATTTCACATTTATCAGTAAGTCCATTTTCTTCCAGGGCCAGTTTGATCATTTTGACGCGTTCTTCAGCGGTAAATGGGTTGTATTCCTCGTGATCGTATTGAGTACTACCAATTGCAATGTATAGCTTATCAACCTGCCTCAGAGCTTGTTTAACTGCAGACAGATGTCCGAGATGGAATGGCTGAAAACGACCGGTATATAGACCAGTGGTGTTTTTTCTTGACATCTTGTTTTAGATATGTTAAAGTCACCTTCTGTTACTTAATACTAACGTTTAAATATTAACATATATTTTATGAGTCAAGAAAAAGCACCAATATACGAGGATGATCCAAAAGTGACTTCCAATTACATTATGCGACCAGAAGGATTTACTTTAGATAAAGCCATTGGTTATCTTAAGAGGGGAAAAAATGAAGATGCAAGGGTTAACGATTTTCTGTGTCTTGCCGCAGGGGTCAATAATGAACGGGACGCCAGGTATATGCGGGATCGGGCTATTACTGTTTTGTCTTCCCGTGGAGTGGCTGGTGAGGAATGGGCTCAGAAAATAATCGCTATCCTCAATGATTCCATTGATCAATTCAGAAAACGTGTTAATGGAGTGGCCAAAGACCGTAATGCACATAAGCGATCGGGAGCTAAAAGCAGAAGGCTAGAAATAAAAAATAAGGCAGAAATAAAAGCGGAGAAGGCCGAAAGAGATGCCATGCCGGGTGTTTTCAGAAATGTTACTGTAGAAAGTGATCAAAGATTCGCACAGGCAAAGGTTGAGTTGTTTTTTGGATATAGTAAGAAGGGAGTGCCGATTGTGCGTGTTCACGCTGTCAAATCAGGAGATTTCCGAATACTTGTTCCGGGATCCACTTACCAGGTTGGTGTTAATATGCCGAAGGTTCTTGAAAGGTCAATAAGCGATGCAGACATCAGTTTTTCCGAAATTATGAAGGAGGCTGCCGAGAAACGTGATGGACTGAACAAGAAAGAAGAGGCTGCCCGGGAAAGTGCTGAGCAAAAAAAGAGTGGAGCTGATGTTCAGAAAGCGGCCTAAATAGATTAGGGCTCCCGGATGATCAACGGCAAAGTCATATTCTGAATTTCGACCACCTTTACGCCGGCGATCAGTGGATCGCGGTTGGCTTTAATAGCGCGAGTCAGATTGTCGAGTTTGGGAATAAAGAAGTCATAGTAGCCCTTCAGGCCCTCGTAGGCTCCTATTTTGGCGCGAACCTCCGTCTGCTCCTTCTGCAGGCCGATAAAGTTACCCAGTTCTTCTTCGGCATTTTCACCGTCAAAGATCTTTAAATTCTCAAAAAAAGCGGCTTCTGTCAGGCCGACCGTGACTTCCTTTGCCTGAAAATTGGCCTGCAGGAAGTTGATGACCGAGGTCAGCTCCTGCGCTCTCTGAATTGCTTTACTGTTCATAATGCCCAGCAGATTCAGGTAATTATCCAGTGCGTCCGCGCGGTTTTGTGCCTGGTTCAGATACTGAAAAATATCAACTGAAAGCGCGTTGCTGATTTGCCCCAGAAGCCTGGCATCCGTTTGCAGGGTGGAATCGATATTGATCGTCTTTTCACCGAGGTAATAGGTGGCCAGTACGCTTTTCTGAAGGCTCCTGGCCTTTCTTACAGGTGTAAGGTGGTAGCCCTTACTTAGTTCGGTGCTCAGAAGAATACTGCCAATAAAGGCGTTCTGACGGTTTTCGGTGGTTTCTTCCTGCGCGCTGCCGACTACTTTAGCGGTTTCAATACCTTTGGCATAGCCTCCACCGGGAATCCGGCGAATGTATCTGATGTACTGGTCAGCGGTCTGTCCGTTGATTTGGTAGGTGGCGAGCACACCTGACTGAAAGCCATGAACAGCTTTTATCGTTTCTTCCTGCCTGGGCAGCTCCGTTCCGTCTTCAGAGCCGGTGAAGAAGCTGTTTATATTATCCCAATTCAGAAAAATGATTACGGTGACGATGGTGATCACAAAGGTTGCCACAAAAACACCCCACACTTTCTCGATATAAAGCGCGCGGCTGAGAAGCTCTTTAAGTCTTAAATGAGCTTCTTCATGTTTCCTTGCATGATGCCGGATATTTCCTATGTACTTTCTGATCACGAGCGTTTAGGTATAATTATTCCCTTTATTATAGCAAATTTTTGGCTTACTTTCAATGAAAATGTGTGATATAAATCTATTGATTGAAGATTAAGAATTCAGGATTGATCTTCAATCTTTAATTTTCAATTTTCAATTTACTTTATGAAAATCGGAATCGATGCCCGTATGCATGGGGCATCTTTCACCGGAATCGGTCGTTATACTTCTGAATTGATTGAACATCTTGCCAAGCAGGACACCCAGCATGAGTATGTTCTTTTCATGAGAAAAGAGCCATTTGAAAGCTTTAAGTGTCCTAGTGACCGCTTCAAAAAAGTGCTGGCAGACTTTCCTCACTATTCTTTTGGCGAGCAGTTTGGTTTTAACAAAGTTCTTAAGAAAGAAAACCTGGATCTCATGCACTTTACACATTTTAACGCGCCAATTTTTTACAATCGCCCTTTTGTGGTAACCATTCATGATCTGACCCTGTCTTTTTTTCCGGGCAAAAAGATGAATCACATCTTTCACCGGATCGCTTATCATGTTGTGATTCGAAGCGTTACCAGTAAAGCTAAAAAGATCATTGCGGTGTCCAATCATACCAAAAAAGACCTTATGGAAACTCTGAAAGTTCCGGAAGAAAAAATTATTGTGATTTACAATGGTGTCAGCGCCAAATTCGGTGGCGTGGAGCCGATGCCCCGGCAGGAACTTTTCAAAGCCCTAGGCCTTTCCAGACCTTACTTTCTTTATACTGGAGTTTGGCGTGATCATAAGAATCTGGTGGGGCTGATCAGGGCTTTCGCCAAATTTAACGAGGAAACAGGCAGGCAATACGAACTTGTCCTTACCGGGCCGCATAACCCCTCTTACCATGAGGTACCGGATACCGTAAAAAAGCTTGGTGTCGAAAAATCGGTGCATCTGGTGGGGTTGGTTTCGGAACAGAATATCTACTCCCTTTACCTCAACGCGCTGGCTTACGTGTTTCCGTCTTTTTATGAAGGTTTTGGGTTGCCGCCTTTAGAGGCCATGCAATGCGGCACTCCTACTATTGTTTCCAATGTATCGGCAATTCCCGAGATTTGCGGGGATGGAAATTCACTTTACTTTGATCCTTATAATATCGATGACATCAAAGCGAAGTTACATGAGTTTATTAAGGATGCAACCCTTCGCCAAAGGCTCGTTGAACGCGGAAAAGAGCGGGTGAAGTTTTTCAGCTGGGATAAAATGGTCACAAAGGTGTTGGAGGTTTATAATTCGGTAGCAACTGACGGCTAACGATTAGCGACAAAGAATGGATAAGATTGGAATCATCATCAGCAAAAGGCTTAATCAGCATAAGTTGGGTGAGAGCGCCCGGGCTTCCGAAATCGTTTACCAGGCCAATCGGATACTTCAGGAAAAGCTGCAGTGCGGTGATGACGAGGTGAGGGCTTACCGGCTTAAGGACAGCATTTTGTATGTGGGCACGGTGGGGTCGGCCTGGAGTCAGGAAGTTTTTCACCAACAAGAAAGCTTGATGAAGGAGATCCGCAAAGCGCATGGTTCAAAATCAGTTCTAAAAGTAATAATAAAAAGTTTGACAAGCAGTTGAAATTTATTTAGACTTGCCAGCGCTTGAGAAAAACTCTAATACTCGTTAATCAATCCTCGTGCTAAGAATACGTTTACAGCGTTCCGGAAGAGAAGGAAGACCGAACTACCGCATTGTT
>JAHJFD010000021.1 GCA_018825145.1 Patescibacteria group bacterium | reverse complement strand
TTGGCCAATGGCTTAACCTGTTCCGCTTTAAAAGGCCTCATACCGGCCTCGGGATGAACGGAAAAACACCAGCCGAAAAGCTCATACTTCACTACTCAAACCCGACCCGTGAAACTGTAAACTTGATTCTGCAACAAAACAAATGTTGCCAAAAAGAGATATATCTACCCTCCTTACTACTTTCTCTAAATTTGAGTCTAGATTCCAAAAAACCGCTCAGCATTCTCCGTCGTCATCCTCGCAACTTCTTCAAAAGGCACATTTTTCACTTGCGCCACCGTTTCCGCGATCACTTTTACGTCGGCAGGTTCACCGGTCTGGCCCTTACGGCTTTCCACAGTCAGATAGGGGCTGTCCGTTTCCAACATTATCCGGTCCAGCGGTACCATCTTCACGACTTCCCGCAGACTTTCATTATTCTGGTAGGTGATGATGCCCGTGAAACTAAACATCAAACCCAAATCCAACATTTTTTCCGCCTCAATCATATTCCCGCTAAAACAATGGGCGACGCCGTGACTAAAATTTTCCCTTTCCAGAATTCGCAGAGCGTCCACAAACACCGCCTCATTCTCACCCGCATTCTTACTGCTGCGCAGATGAATAATGGCGGGCAGACCCAGTTCTTTAGCGATGCCGAGCTGGGCCGCAAAAAAAGCTTCCTGCCGGTCGTGCGGGAACTTATCGTGATAATAGTCCAGCCCGATTTCTCCGATAGCCACAACCCTTTCCTCGCCGGCCGCCAGCCCGCGCACAGCCGCCAGCCCTTTTTCCATATCATCCGTCAGCATGGTCGGATGTATGCCGGCCGTGGACCAGATACAGTCATACCTTTTCGCCAAATCCAGCGAAGGCTGAAGCTCATTCATCTGGCAGGCCACGTTAACAAACTTTTTCACTCCCGCCCTAAAAGCGCGGTCAATGACCGCTTTTTGCCCTCTCTTCAGATGGCTGATATGACAGTGGGTGTCGATCAAATACATACCTAGGCGATTTTCTTCTTACGGAGTTGTCCGAAAACTTCGAAGCCATAAAGGGTCAGGCTGCCCAGTGCGATCAGCACAAAAATCAGATTAACCACCCACCCGACAACAGGCACCATTCCGATCAAAGTGTAAATAAGAGTGCCGAGCGCGAAGCTCCAAAATACACGGCCAAAACCACTGTCTCCTTCGATTCTTACAATTCTAAACCCAATCAGCATTGCCGCCGTAACCTTTCCCGCATAAAGTGCGACCAGCCAAAATGCCATCAGCACCATGGCCGTGGGAATGCCGATCGTCGTAATCAGAAGGACTAAAGCAACAATCGGCGTAAGAATAAGCGCTAAAAATCCAATCCCCAAGCTCTTCAAAGTGGCTTCGTAAGCCAAGTCTGCCGAATGAAGCACGTAGTATCGGCAGAGCCAGATCATGATAAGCCCGAACAGAAGGGTAGCGAGCAGTGAAAAGAGCGAGAAACCGGCCAAAAATGCCGGCAGATTTTTTTCAATCTGACTCGACGGGATTCCACTAAAAATAACATTACCGACGACGACACCTTCCGGGATTTTAATTTGCTGACTTGCCCTATACCACAAATCTCCGTGAATCTTGGCCCCGGGACCAAAAATCACTTTTTCAAAGTTAAACAGGGCCACATTTCCTTTTACATCACTGTTAAAATAGACAGTGCCTCCCGCGAGTTTCACGTCCCCGTTAATCGTGCCGCCCGCCATAATATTGCCGCCTCCCAAAGCCACATCTCCTCCAACAAAGCTTTCATCGGTCAGTGTAAGGTCACCGCCTGCGCCTAGCAAGTCTCCTTTGATCGTGGCATCAATCCTGATACTGCCGCCGATAACGCGAACGTCATCGCCAATTTCACCAGTCACCGACAAATCTCCGGCGCCGGCCATCAGATCCTGTGACACTCCGCCGTCAATGTTAATCTTACCCCCTCCGGCGAGCACATCGCCATTAACCGTTTCCTGCACGCTCAGAATGCCGCCGGTAACGTATAGGTCATCGGAAATTTGCTGATCGACATAAACCTTTTCGCCGGTTACAAAAGTGGCAGCCTGAACCAGGTTCGGCAAAAAAAGCAGGGCCGCTAAGAAGGTGAATACTAGTTTCTTCATAGCAATATATATTATGAATGCTCTTGAATTATAACTCTCCAGAAGAGTTATTTCTACTCAATATGACTTCTCCCGAGCGGACAAAGATATTGAGTGGTTCATGGTGCCCAAGGAGAGACTCGAACCCTGCCTACCGGCAGGCAGGTCTCACGCCTCGCGGCACCCCGCCAGGGCGGGACGTGTCTACCAACTCCACCATGGCTAAAATATTGTGGTGCCCAAGGAGAGACTCGAACTCTCACGCCTCGCGGCACCGGCTCCTAAGGCCGGCGTGTCTACCAATTCCACCACCTGGGCTCGTTCATATGCCTATGCTTTATACAGGCATTATTTTTAAAGCGCAAGACCGCCTTCAATTTCCAGCATTCCCTCGGGAACATGATCGATAAACAGAGTGCCATTCAGATGATCGACTTCGTGCTGAACGATGCGGGCTTCAAAATCCTTAAACTTCATGACCCGCTTTTTGCCGGTAAGGTCGGTAAAACGCAGGGTAAGCTCCTTGGCGCGCGCAACCGGCCCCCACTTGCCCGGCAAGCTCAGGCAACCTTCAGTGTCCTCTTCAGTTTCTTTCGACTTCGCAATTATTTCGGGATTGATGATCGTGAAAACCTGAGTTTTGTTGATGGTAATGTGGGCTATACGGGTATTCATCCCAACTTGCGGCGCGGCGATCCCCACGCCATTAGTCGCGATCATACTGTCTTCCATATCTTTCAGTAGTTTCAGGGTTTTTTTAGTGATCGGCCCCTGTTTGGGTGATACCTGACGAAGAATGGGATTGTCCTTTCCTTTGGTAATATCAAGAATCATGTCTCAGAACTTTAGCGAAAGAAAAAATACAGTATTACTTGCTTTTGAGCAAATAGGCTTCAATAAAATCATCTAAATCCCCATCCATCACAGCCTGTACCTGGCTGGTTTCCTGGTCTGTCCGATGGTCTTTTACCATGGTATAGGGCTGAAAGACATAAGAACGGATCTGGTTGCCCCAAGCTGCTTCACGGTATCCGCCTTTCAGCTCTTCAATTTTTTCTTTTTTTTCTTCCAGCAGTTTCTGGGTCAGCCGCCCTTTTAAAACGCTCATTGCCTGGGATTTGTTTTGTGCCTGACTGCGCTCGGACTGGCAGGTCACGACCAGGCCGGTCGGAAGATGGGTAATACGCACGGCGGAATCAGTGGTATTAACGTGCTGCCCGCCCGCTCCGCTGGAACGATAGGTATCGATACGCAGTTCCTTTTCATCGATTTCCACCCCCTCATCTTCCGGGATAATCGGCAGCACCTCGACCAGAGCAAAGGAAGTCTGGCGCAGGTTCTTGGCGTTAAAAGGGGAAAGGCGGACCAGTCGGTGAACGCCATGTTCGCCCTTTAAAAACCCGTAAGCCACCATTCCCTTTATTTCAATCGTGGCGCTTTTGATGCCGGCCTCGGCGCCCATGGTTTTTTCGGTGACGGTAGTCTTCCAGCCTTGCTGTTCGGCGTAACGCAGATACATCCGTAAAAGCATTTCTGTCCAGTCCTGTGCGTCCACCCCACCTGTGCCTGACGAAAGCACCAAAATAGCATCCCTCTTATCGTAAGGACCGCTCAGAAGAAGCTTCACATGCGCCTTTTGGTAAGCATTTTCCAATTGCTCAAACTCCGTTTCAAGCTCATTTGCTTCAGTACTTCCTTCTTCCACCATATGACCAAGTTCTTCTATGTCCTTAGCCTTAGCCGAAAGCCCTTTCCAGACATCTTCGAGATCTGTCCAGTACTTGAGTTCTTTCAGGACTTTTTCCGCCTTTTTTGGATCGTCCCACAACTCTTTCTGTTTGGATTTGTCCTCCGCTTCGGCTTTTTTAGCGTTCAGGCCGATGTCGTCAAAGATAGTGGAGGTCCTGACTGATTTTCTCGGTAAGCTTCCGGATGTCCATTTGGGTTTACTCCTGGTTACTGATAATTGCGCCTATTTTAGCATAAATCCCTTGAAAAATGCATAAAAAAATGATAAAATAAGAAGATTTAAACATAAATCTATGGAAGCCTCAGAAGATAAAAATAAAGATAACAGACTCCTAGCTGACAACAGTTTACTGGAGCGGGAAATGAAGGTCGCCCTAAAGGAGGGTAATTTTGAAGGAATGAAAACAGCCTATGACAAACTGAAAAAAACAGATCCCGAAAACCGTTTGGCTGACAAGCTGATGCAGAAGATGCAGAGAATTAAAGAAAAAGAAGAAAAAAAGGCAAAACTCAAAAAAGCCAAGGAGTACAAAACCATGCTCAGGACACTTCTTAAAGATCGCGCCGTGGAAAAGCTTGAAGCTTTAGCCAGGGAATTTAAAGAATACGATCCTGATAGCAGGCATGCGGCAAAATGGCTCCTGCGCGCCGAAATGCTCAAAGAAAAAATGAGCGGCAAAATGGAAAAAAAGCCGGCGGCCCCCAAACCATTAACCATCGTACCAAAAAAAGAGGCACCTCTCAGACTTACACCGGCTCCCATTGCTCCGACAAAACCGCTTGTAGTTCCGACGCCAAAGACAAAGCCAGTCGAACCCCCAGTGAAACCGGCGACTCCGAAAGGGGAGACAAAGGGCAATATATTCACCAAAATGTTTGGCAAAAAAGAGGAGGTAGTGAGCGAGAAATCCATCATCGATACAATTGTTGCCAGGACGGACAAGGTGAAGGAAAAGGAAGTTACTCAAAAAGAAATGGAGTCGGGAAAGCCGGAAAAGAAGGGCACCTCACTCAGACTGATGACTTTCTCAAAGGCATTCATGAATTTCACTGTAATTTTTGTAGTTTTCAGCGCGGCCTTTATTTATGTTGAGTGGATTGACACAGGAAACACCATGCTCAGCCTCGCCGGCATTTCTGAAAACACCGGCGGAAGGCTCCATAACGCTTCCGAAAAGCTGGGAACCCTCAGGCGTCAGGAGGCCATTCTTAATAAGGACATCGAGCTCTACAAAGAGGGTTACGACGACAAAGCGTTAAGTACCATTGAATCCATCATAAAAAGCCGCATCAACTGGCCCGATATTTTCGGAAAAATCAATGAGGTAACCAATTCCGTCTATGAACTCAATGATTTCTTTAAATATATTGAGTATAACAACTATTCCTTTGATGCCGAAAACCGCACGATCCGCGTGACCGGAACTCTTAGTGATCCGCTTGGCAGGAATCTGACCAAACTGGTGGAGCTCGAGGAGGCCTTTAAATATTATCCGAAAGACAGGAACAATCCCGACGACACGACTGAGCCGTATTTCACGGGATTTAAAGAATTTACCTCTTTCAGCAAAACGCTTGATCCGACAACCAACCGCTATAACTCAAGTTTTCAGCTTTCTTTTTCGCTTAACGAATAAAATTCTTCATCATTTATCCCATGATTTCACTCAAAAGCAGCATCGGCGAAGCAAACGAACCGTCGCAGGCAAACTCCGAAACACCGGCAAAACAGGGGAATATTTTTGGTCAGACGCTGAGTGCCGGACAGACGGTCAAAACAAAAAAAGTGCAGTACATTCAGGCAAAAAACAGAAAAAAAGCTTACCTCAGACTGGGCATCTCTTTTGCGGCTCTCGTGCTTTATGCCGTTTTCTTTCTTTACGATAACACCGCCGCCTACCTTAAGGCGCCATCAGAAATTGCCGATCGTCAGGCACAAATAAAGGAATATGAAGACATAATAGTTCCCAGTCTTCAGAAAACAAAGGATTTGCACAAGGCCGCTTACGATCAGGAATTTGAAGACACCATTCAGGCCCTGGAAACGGTTTTTCCGACAGAAATTGACAAGCTGGGAATCGTGCGTTTGTTTGAATCTTTCGCGACGGAAGTAGCCGCCAATTATCCTCCTTTTGAATTCACGTCCATCAACTTTTCCAACCCTCAGGAAAAAGACGGCTACCGTATCATTCCTGTTTCAACCTCTATCCATTCCAGCCTGGTGGGATTTGATAAGTTCCTAAGCCTGGTCGACCGTTCGGGTTACATTTATTCCGGTGAAGGGGACAAAAGGAATCTTATCGACAAGAAAATCCGCCTGATGAGCATCTCAAATATCAGTGTAAAATATCGCGGTGTAGATCAGGCCACCGGAAAAGATCAGGGGGTGGATTTTAGCGTAAAACTCAATATTTATTCCAGAACTCCGAAAGTATCCGGCAACTAAACCACTAATCTTTGGCAAAGCAGGGAATTCTTAAACCATTGGAAGAAGTCAGCGGTATTTCTGCCGCGGCTCCTGTGCTCAGAGCGGAGAGTCGCGCAAAAAAAGCCGATAACACCGGTGAGGGCACGGAAGCATTGACACAGTCACTTCAAAACGCCATTATCGCGGGAAACATTCCGCAGATCGTGATGTACGCCATCACGTTGGCCCTGATTATGTCGGCCTCCGACGTGCACATCGAACCGGAAGAAAAGACCGTTCGCATTCGTCTCCGGATAGACGGTGTACTTCGTCATATTGTGGAATACCCGAACAACATACATCCCGCAGTCGTTTCCCGCGTGAAGATAATGTCCAGCCTAAAAATAGATGAACAGCGCGTGCCCCAGGATGGCCGCACGCAGGTAACCACGGAAGAAGGCCGTAATATTGACCTTCGCGTAAGCACTTTGCCTACCGTGAACGGCGAAAAAATTGTGATGCGCTTACAGGATAAGACGAAGACCATTCCCGATTTGCCCGAACTTGGACTGAAAGGGACATCCCTTGAGATCATGGAGGGCTTCACGAAGCTCCCCAACGGAATCATTTTGGTCACCGGCCCGACCGGTTCCGGTAAAACCAATACTCTTTACTCCATTCTGCACCGGCTGAATCAGGTCGGCGTGAACATCATGACCTTTGAAGATCCGGTGGAATATCAGATGGACGGCCTGAACCAGTCGCAGGTCCGCCCCGAAATCCAGTATGACTTTTCAACGGGGCTCAGAACGGCCCTGCGCCAGGACCCCGACATCATAATGGTGGGGGAAATCCGCGACCAGGAAACCATCGAAATCGCCATCCGCGCGGCGCTCACGGGCCATCTGGTTCTTTCCACCATTCACACGAACAGCGCCGTTTCCACCCTGACCCGTATCACGGACATGGGCGTGAAACCTTTTCTTATCACCTCATCCATTCGCGGCATCATTTCACAGCGTCTGGTGCGTCGCATTTGCGAATTCTGCAAAGAAGAATATACGCCCGAAGCTGAAATAGCGGCAGAAATAAAAGAAGCACTCAAAAATATTGCTGAAAAAGATATTGACCCCGCCTTGCTCAGAGACATGAAGTTATACAGGGGCAGGGGCTGTGAAAAGTGTAACGGACTTGGATATAAAGGCCGGATTGCCGTTTTTGAAATTCTTCAGATGGATCGCGAAGTCGGGCAACTCGTACTTCAGAGCGCCCCGGATTCCCAGCTGGAAGATCAGGCCGGAAAAGGCGGCATGATAACTCTTCATCAGGATGGCTTTATAAAAGCGCTTCAGGGAATCACAAGCCTCGAAGAAATTTTCCGTATCGCCCAGTAGATTTTTGAATTAAAAATCACAAATCATAAATCACAAATCAGATCATGGCTTCTCCCTCTCTACATATAGGCGTTCAGACCGGCAAAACAGGTATTCCCGAAATTCCGAAGCAAAAACCTGTAACTAAAGTGAGCGGAGCAGGCTGGTCCGAGGTGCTGAATGACTTACTCTCTCAGTTTCAGTCCATCAAAATTACCGATAAGGTCACCTTTTTCAGACTGCTGGCGACCATGATCAACGCCGGCATATCGATTGTAAAGGCGCTGAATATTCTGATGGATCAGACGGAAAACAGACACATGAAGTCTATCGTGCGGAATATCGTGGAAAAAATTGAAACCGGAAACAGTTTCTCGCAGGCCCTCGCGACATATCCGAAGTATTTTACGGAAGCACAGATCGGCATGGTGGAGGCCGGCGAAGCCTCCGGCCGCCTTAACCAGACACTCCTTCAGATTGCCGACGAAACGGAAAAACAGGCCGCGTTCAGGTCCCGTATTAAGGGTGCCATGATATATCCCATTGTTATTATCGCCATCATGGTGGCCGCCTTTATAGCGGTTATGGTATTGGTGATGCCCAAGATCAAAGAGATGTTTGAAGGGCTTGGCGGGGAACTTCCGGCCGTCACCCAATCACTTATCGGTATGTCGGACTGGTTTGTTTCCGAGTGGATCGGCATTCCCAATTACATATGGCTTGTTGTTATGGTGGCTGCCTTCATTGTTCTGTTTATGAAATGGAAGAAAACAAAGTGGGGGAATTATGTATGGATGAAATTTGTCTTCGCTTTGCCGCTTTTCGGAAAACTGTCCAAGAAGGCCTCATTGGCTCATTTTTGCCGGGGGCTTTCTACCATGGTTGCCAGCGGCATTCCTATCATAAAGGCCCTCCGGATTACGGCCGCCAGCGTTGGTAACCTGATTTATCAGCGTCGTATCAATCAGATAGCCGACGATGTGAGGCATGGCATCACCATGGCGGAAAATATGAAAGACGACGAATACTACTTCCCGAATATGGTTGTGGGTATGATCGGCGTGGCCGAACAAACCGCACAGATCGACAGCATTTCACAAAAACTTGCCGACTACTACGAGGAAGAGGTGGATAATATAGTGAAAGGACTTTCATCTCTGATGGAACCGCTTATTATGGTGATTTTGGGAGCCGGTGTCGCTTTTCTGGTGATTGCCGTAATGGAACCAATATTATCCGCTTCCGACCTGGCCGTTTAATTATTCAAAAAAAATGCTTGCATTGAACAAATTTTGTATGCTATCTTTAACATGCAAATTATTTTATAAAACAAAAACAAAAATGAAAAAGACTACCAAAAGCGCTTTTCATCGCGGTTTTACCCTCATCGAGCTGATGATTGTCATCGTCATTCTCGGTATTTTGATGGGTACCATTTTACCGCGTTTGTCCGGCGCACAGGGCCGCGCCCGTGACACAGGACGTGTGGCCGACCTTAATTCCATTGCCCAGGCATTGGAACTTTATTACGATGATTTCGGTCAATATCCTGCAAATGCTGTTGATGGAACACCTGATTGTATCGCAACCGCAAGCCTACCTGCTTTCGATGTTTTTAAAACCTATTTCAAAGCTGACAATACACCAACACCTCCTTCATCTAGTGAGATAGTTACTTTTGATGGTGTAACTTGTACCGGAAGCTACATGTACGTTGCTCTTGACAGCAAAGGAGCTACTGATCAGGCATATGCAGTGATTGCAAATGTAGAAATCGCACCTAAAGGTAATATGATTATTGACAACGGACTCACAACTCCGGCAATTGCAACCGCATGGACACACGGTGTTACTTCGTCCATCAATGATGTATTAGGTGCTATTAATGCAGATGCTGATAAACTGGTTCAAGCCGATGAAGAAGATTCTGATGGAGATAGCACGGTTTATGTTGTATCTAGCGGAACCTAATACTTCTCAGGTAATCAAAAAAACCCCGCCAATTGGTGGGGTTTTTAGTATCTGAGTTTCTTATTCCAGTTCTTTCAGGATTTTCTGGGCGCTGACCTTACCTATTCCATCAATGCCCTCAAGGGCTTTCAGGTCCATACCTTTCAAATCGGCCAGTCCGGCATAACCGGCGGCTTCAAGTTTGGTAATAACCGCCTTGGTCAGCTTGCCCCATTCGCCAGTCTTAGTTCCGACAGAGGCGGGCTCACCCTCTTCTTTTTTAATAGATTCTTCAGCAGCCTCCAGTTCCTTTTCGGTGGCGGCCGCTTCCAGTTCCTTATCTTCAATACGTCTGCCGGCCGTAGGACGATCGGATTTCATGAGCTCTTTAAGTTTTTCCTTAAAGGCGGGGAGTTGTTCAAGGTTATATAAATCAAGTTCGTAACCGGTCAGGTCGGAGGCCAGACGGACATTCTGCCCCTGTTTGCCGATGGCCATAGGCCGTTCGGATTCCTCCACAAACACGGCGGCGCGCTTGGGAACTTTAGGGTCTTCCCCGGCGTTCACAATGATCACCTCGGCAATCTTAGCCGGCTGAAGGGCGGTGGCGATGAATTCCTTGGGGTCTTTGGTCCACTCAATAATGTCCACGCGCTCACCGTTCAGCTCATTCATCACCGCCTGAATACGCACACCTTTTTGCCCGATGCAGGCGCCGACGGGGTCGATCTTATCATTTTCCGCCCACACGGCGACCTTACTGCGGGTTCCTGGGTCGCGGGCGATGGATTTTATTTCAACCTCGCCCTCGGCAATTTCGGGAATCTCCATTTCGAGCAGTCTAACCACCAGATTAGGATGCGTGCGCGAAATAGAGAGCTGAGGGCCTTTACTGGTGTGCACAACCTTATCCAGATAAACTTTAATGCGCTTTCCGTTGTAATATTTTTCGTTCTGAATCTGGTCGCGGTGCCCAAGCATCACGTTATGCTTTTCAATCTGGATGTGCACGACGCCGTTTTCCACGCGCATCACCTGAGCGGTCATGATTTCGTTCTCACGATTTTTGAACATTTCGTAAAGCGCGTCACGCTCCGCCTCTTGTAGGCGCTGAAGAATGACCTGCTTGGCGGATTGAGCAGCAATACGGCCGTATTCCAGAGGGGTTACATCGATTTTGATGATGTCGCCGATCTCCACATCTTTTTTCATCTTCTGAGATTCTTTTAGTGAAATCTCGATGTTAGGATTCTCGACTTCCTCTACAACTTCCTTTACAAGCAGAACGGTAGCAATGTCGCTGTCATCCTGGAGCACGATTTCGATTTCCTGTTCTTTATTCCCGAAATCCTTTCGGTAAGCGGTCGCCAGCGCCGCTTTAATGGTTTCGATCACGCGTTCGTAAGGAATATTTTTTTCATCACAAATCTGATGGATGGCGGCAAAAAATTGTGGTTTCATGGCATCTTGGTTACAAAGAAAGGTAGGCCTGTCAAGCCCTACATCATTTAAAGTATACACAAAAAGGATCCCAAAGGCAAATTCTTTTTTTGTATACACTGCCCCCTCCGAGGGTATCCCTCCTAAGCACACTATACAAATAGATGTCTCAGTGACATCAATTTATACTGTTTGAGAAAATGAAATAGCTAAACTAAACCAAGTTAAAGACTTTATTGATACAAAAACATGTCAAAAAGACATTAATTTGTATAGTGCTCAAAAAGAGGGTAGAGGCAGCATGTTATCGAAGCTTCCGAAAAATCGTTGAGTCGACAAAACCTCGGTTCTTTAAAAAATTCACCAATTTCTGTCTGCGTTTTCGTTCATCATTTTCATGCAAGACCCGCTCTTTTTCGGCAATGGCCTCTTCAATCGCCTTTTCCTCGCTCCAATCAGCGTTCAGGAGCGCTTGCTCTACCATATCCTGATCAAGACCGCGCTTCCTGCATTCCATCATGATTTTAAAGCGGCCGATGGGCTTTTGAATCAGATGATGCACATATTCTTCGGTAAAGCGCCGGTCATTCAAAAGCTGTACCCGTTCCATTTCCTCAAGTGCAGTCAGTATCGTTCCGCGGTCGTCGGGAAATTTCTCACTTAATTTACGCAGCAGCTCGGCTTTACTGTGACTGCGTATTTCCAGTTTTCTTAAAGCGGATTCCCAGATTTGGTCGTAGGTACTTTTCACGCTAAAATAAAAGCATGACTCCGGAGAAAAGTCCAAAAGAACGTGATGGTATCAAATTAAAACCGCTTAGCGGCAGGTTTTTTGACATTAAGCCGGCCAAATCAGGCAATAACCCACCCAGGTTTATCCGGCACGGAGATTTTTTCCGTTTTGCCATGGTGACTCTCATCGCATTTTTGATTTTGGGGCTTGGAAACGTCTATGTCCTGGGGCGCGATATGGTTTTTGAAAGTCAGGAGGCGGCCTATGACGGTTACGAAAATATTAAAATGGGCATGGATAGTCTGCTGGCCAGGGACGCCGCCAAAGCGAAGGAATATTTTTCAAAAGCGGAATCCTCGTTTTACGAACTCAGTCAGACCGCTGAGCCTTTGACTTCGCAAAAAAATCACCTTCTGGCCGAGAGTCTTTATCTGGACACCGCGGACAAACTGATCAAAAGCGCGCTGGAAGTGACGCAGATCGGGCAGCAGCTGGCCGAGTTGATGCAGGGCTTTTCCGAGCTCCCGCAGGCGGCCCTGTCGGTGGCTGGCGGAGGGGACGGGGGCCTCATTGAGGCGCTTCAGGAGCGTAAGGCATCGCTTGATGAGATTCTGGCCCTGGCCGCTTCGCTCCAGCGAAAAATGACCACACTGAACGATCGGGTGCTTCCTCATGAGCTTCAAAATAAGATTGTCTCGGCCCGCGGTCAGATTGGCCGACTGATAGCAGGGCTTTTGGAAGTGGACGCTAATTTTGATGTCGTTCTGCGCCTGTTGGGTGATCAGGTGCCTCATCGCTATCTGGTTTTATTCCAGAACAATCACGAACTGCGTGCCACGGGCGGGTTTATCGGCAGTTATCTGATTGTGGATGTGAACGATGGCAGGATTGCCAAAATGGAGGCCAAAGACGTTTACGAAACCGACGGCCAGCTGGGCGATGTTGTCGAGCCGCCGCCCGGAATCGATCGTGTGGCTGACCGGCTTTATATGCGCGATGCCAATTACAGTCCCGATTTTCCGACCAGTGCGAAGGAAGTCATGTGGTTTTTAGAACACAGCAAAGGGCCGTCGGTCGATACCGTCATCGCCATCGACCAGAGCGTGATCGAAAGCCTGCTTGAGCTGACCGGCCCGCTGGTGCTTCAGGGCTTTCCCTTTCAGGTAAAGGCCGAAAACTTCAGCGATATTGTTTCGTTTTATACCGAGGCCAAACTCAGTGAAACCGCCACCCCCAAACAACTCCTTTTCGATCTGATTCCGGCTTTTCAGAAGAAGCTGGGAAATCTGGAAAACATTGAAAACCTGCTTGGTCTTGGCATTCGGCTGCTTGAAGAAGGCCACGTGCAGGCCTATTCCGCTGATCCGAAAGTGCAGAATTTGATCGTCCGGGCGGGCCTGGACGGAGGCATGACAAAGGCAGAAGCGAAAACAGATTATCTTTCCGTCATCACCACAGCCATTGGCGGAAACAAGAGTGATCAGTATATCAAAACCGAACTGCATCATCGCAGTGTGGTCGGCAAAAAAGGGCAGATTGAGGATGAGATGACCATCAAAAAAACCCACACTTTTTCTGAATCGGACGCAGCGAAAATTAAAGAATCAATCGCCCGATACGGCACAGGCAAGCTGAACGAAGAATCCCTGCTTTTTATTCTCGGTCAGGGGCCAAATATTGATTATATGCGGGTCTACGTGCCCAAAGGCAGCCTTCTGCAAGATGCCTCAGGAATCGACACGTCCGCCATCGAGGTTTCTGAAGACCTTGGCTATACGGTTTTTGCGTTCACAAACGGACCCATCAAGGTGGGGGAGTCAAAAGAGGTGACCCTGCGCTACCTACTCCCATTCAGGCTTTCCTTCAGTCTCTTCGACAATTATCAGTTAATTGCCGAGCATCAGGCCGGCGCCCAGAATATGACCCTGAAAAAAGAATTGATAACCCCCGATAGCCTGACTATTACTGAGAATTATCCGCTTTCAGATGACGCTTTTTCCCTCACGCACGTCATCGAAACTGAATTTGACCGCAATCGGATTTTTATATCAGCTATTCGCTCTGGTACTTAGGCGGATCGTCAGAGGTGGGAGTATCCCTTAGCTTTTATTTTGTTGTTCAACCACTGTGGCCGTATTTGGCGCAAATCGGACAGGCGTCCTTTTTGTGTCGCAGAGCGGGGCAATGTTCACGCCCAAAAAAAATCATCTGAAGATGAAGTTTGCGCCAGCGCTCTTTGGGGAATACTTTTTTCATATCCCGTTCCGTTTGCGTCACGGACTTTCCATTGCTCAGTCCCCAGCGATGGGCGAGCCGATGAATATGAGTGTCCACCGGAAAAGCGGGCTGATTAAAGGCCTGGGCCATAACCACCGAAGCCGTTTTATGGCCAACGCCCGGCAGACTTTCCAGTTCGGCAAAACTCGCAGGTAACCTGCCGCCAAACTCTTCCGCCAGAATCTTACTGAGAGCCTTAATATTCTTTGCCTTGGCAGGGGATAGGCCAATCGGCTTGATGATTTCACGAATCTTTTTTACCGGTACCTTCATCATCTTTTCGGGCGTGTCGGCCAGCTTAAAAAGTGCCGGCGTGATCTTATTCACCACTTTATCCGTCGCCCTTGCTGAAAGAAGCACTGCCACTAAAAATGTGAAGTGATTATTTTGCTTATGTTTAAGCGGAATCGGTGTTTTCGGATAAAGTCTGTCCAAAATCTTCATAATCCCCTCAGCTTTATGCCTTTTGGTCATGCGCGTTTAGCTAATTCTTCGTAAAGAGCTTTCTCCATCGCCTCATAAGGCGCGGGCCTGTTAAACCAAATCACAAACTGGTCGGCCGCCTGATGCAGGAGCATTCGCTCGCCGCTGATTGTCTCGGCGTCCGCCTTCTTCGCTTCTTTTAGTAACTGGGTCTGGATCGGATGGGTAATAATATCCATCACCACAGAACCCTTTTTGATCTGGTCGGCCTTAAGCAGACTTTCGTCGGTGTTCGGGAACATGCCTACGGGCGTGGCATTCACAATAATGTCAAATCCTGCGTCCTTAATCTTACGGAATTCGATTGTTTCAACGTCAAATTGCTTGGCCAAAGCTTTGGCCTTTTGCACCGTACGATTGAAAATGTGAACTTCTACGCCGAATTCCCTCAGTCCGTAAATAATGGCCCGCGCAACACCTCCGGCACCGAGTACCAGTGCCTTTTTCCCTTTAATTTTCGCCTTTTCCTGAAGCGCTTTAATAGCTCCGGTGACATCCGTGTTATAGCCGTTCAGATTGAAATCTTCGTTTTTCACCGTGTTCACAGAAGAGACTTCTTTCGCCAGCACATCCAGATTATCCATGTAGTCCATAATGGCTTCCTTGTAGGGCATGGTTACACTAAAACCGGCAATGCCCTTCAGGTCCGTTTCATAGCAAAAATTGGCCAGGTCTTCCGGATTTCCTTGGTCAATGTCAAAAAGCCTGTACTCGGCATCAATCCCTTCCGCCTTAAGCGCCGCGTTATGCATAGCCGGACTCAATGAATGCCCTACTGGATGACCGACAATGCCGTAAATCTTAGTCATTGAAAGGTTTCAGATGCTATTCTTCCCACAATTTTTTACTTGATAGCTTTTTTTCGCCAAGCAGGGTTTTCATTTTTTCCACAATCCCTTCATATGGAACGATTTCCTGACTGCCCTTTTCCATGTTTCGCAGAATAATAGTACCTTCCTGCACTTCAATTTGCCCTAAAATCAGGCTATATTTGGCATTCAGTTTGTCAGCCAGCCCCATCTGCCCCTTCATCGAAGACTTACCGATGGCGCCCACAGTGTTTATGCCAAGGTTCCGAAGCTCGTTGATGAGCGAAAGAGACTTCTTTTTAGCCACCAGTCCCAGTTGGGCCACAAAAACCTCTACCTTGTCTTTGTTGGGCGGCCGAATACCCGCTTCCTTCATATACTCCACAATGCGCTCCATGCCTGCCGCGTAACCGATAGCGGGGGTGCTTTCGCCGCCCATCAGTTCCACCAGTCCGTCATAGCGCCCGCCGCCGCCGGTTGCATTCTGCGAGCCTTCCTTCTTGCTCCAGAATTCAAAAACGGTGTGGGTATAGTAATCCAGTCCGCGGACCAAAGTGGGATTGAGTTCATACTTAACCCCAAGTTCAGTCAGATATTCCTGAAGGAGGCTGAAATGTTCTTTGCTTTCCTCGCTCAGCACGCTTTCAAGTTTTGGCGCCATAGAAGCCAGAATCTGACAGTCTTCCTCTTTGCAGTCAAGCAGGCGCATAGGGTTTTCATACATACGGCGTTTGCAGTCCTCACACAAACTACGTTCTTTACCGGTGTAATAGTTCACCAGATCTTCGCGGTATTGCTTGCGATCTTCGCTGCTGCCGATGGTGTTCAGCTGAAGGGTCAGACGATCCGCGATACCCAGATCATAATTGATGCGGTGAGAAATATAGATCACCTGCGCGTCGATAGCCGGATCGGATTCACCCAGCACTTCAAAGCCGAACTGATGAAACTGCCTGTAGCGGCCTTTCTGGGGGCGATTGTAACGGAAATGAGGCTCGATGTAATAAAATTCCACCGGTTTGGGAAGGTTACTCAGACCGTGTTCCAGATAAGCCCGCACCACTCCGGCCGTTCCCTCGGGTTTCAGGGCGTATTTTTTCCCGCTTTTGCTTTCAAACAAAAACATCTCCTTTTCCACTATGTCCGAACTCTCCCCGATACTTCTTTTAAAGACTTCCACGTCTTCAAATATGGGCGTGGAAATACGCCGAAAACCGGCTCTGCGGCAATGATGCCTGACAACTTTTTTGATAAAGGAAAAATAGAGGTGATCATCGGGCAGAATATCGTGAACACCTTTGGGCGATTGGTATCTTGGATTGGACATAGGAAAATATAAGAAGGACTTAAATCATCCTACCACAAATTTTTTCTGACGCAAAGATCACTTATTTACTTCAGCAGCCAGAACCTGTCCGTCCAGACGTGGTTTCCATTTGATTCCCTGCTTCAGTCCGTAAAGCCGTGAAGTTTCAAAAAGGGGAATGCCGATCAGGTCTTCATCCACTTTGTCACCGATCTCCTGTAAGAGCGCAAGCCTCTTTTGGGGGTCCATTTCGGCGCGGCTTTCAAAAATAAGTGCGTCTACTTCGGGATTTTTGTATCGGCCATTATTCAGGGGGCCCAATGAATACACAAAAGATTCAAAAAAACCGCCGGCATCCCCGTCTTCGGCACGCCAGCCGATTAAGAAAAACTGCGATTCATTACGACCGATTTTAGTGAGCAGATCATTCGGTTCAACCGCATTCGCCTTAACCGAAAAGCCCGCTTGTCGCAATTGACTGACCAGATATTCACTCAGGGTCTGATAGGTGCTCAGGTAGTCAAAACTCAGCCTCTCCAGACGTTTGCCGAACAAATCACGCGCTTCCTTTTCCGGATCGTATGAATAGGCGGGGATATTCTGGTTGTAACCGAATACGCCCGGCGCAATAAACTGGTTATTGCGTCGTACAAAGTGATTGCCGATGATTTCAATACGTTCTGGATCGATAAGGCTGCGGACAGCTTCCCGGATAGTCCGATCCTTAAAAAGCGGGTCATCCATTTTGAACATCAGAAAGTTCACTTCCAGTCCGTATTGGCTGATCACCTGAGCCGGAGGAAGCTTTAGCGCCTGCTCCGCCCCCAGGCCAACCAGAATATCAATATCACCGTCTTCAAACATTTTATTGCGCTCTGTCCGGTTGGTGACCACTACGTACCGCGCTTTTTGAAATTCCGGTATTTGCCCCCAGTAGGCGGGAAATGCCTTTAGAGATAAATGATCCCCCGGGACCCATTCATCAAGTTCATAAGGGCCGGTGCCTATATTATCCTCTCTGAAAATAAACACTTTAGTCAGTTTACTCAGAAGAAGCGGATCGGGAGAGTGAGTGGTTATGATAACACGGTTATCGTCCATAACAGTAATATCCTGTATGGAATTGATGTAAGCTGCAATCTGCACATTGCCGGAACTTTTGGCTTTTTTAAAAGCTTCTACAACATCATAAGCGTCAAAAGGACTGCCATCATGAAACAGAACCCCCTCTCTCAGCCGGAACTCCCAGCTGGTTTGGGTCAGGCTTCCCCAGCTGACCGCCAACGCGGGTATGATTTTTAAGTTGCTGTCAAAGGCCACAAGTCCTTCATAAATGTTCTGAATACGCGTGGCGTTATTCAGATTCAGGCTGTAAGGAGAAACATCCGTCGCCGCGGTGCTCATAACAATCTTCAGGGTGTCTTTTTCCTCGCTGGGAAAAATGAAATCACGAAAATAAAACAGGCCTGCACCCAGGGTGATAAAAATAACGACAACAAATACTATCTTTTTCATTTTTCTTTTTGGAACGGAATTATTCCGTGGATCATTGTAGCAGAAAAAGGCCGCCTGAAAAAACACTCGTATTCTTCAGCTGGCGAAATGACGATTACAAAGCGGATGCCTGTGTCGTTACCGCCGGAGCGCCGGGTGTCGCCGATTTGAGGGCGCCAAGGGCTGTTTTAGCTTCCTCGAGAGTACTATATACCGTAATGATTTGCGTTATGCCGACGACTTTCAGGATGTCCAGAATATTAGGTTTGGGGCCGATGATTGAAACGGAACCGCTTTTGGCGCTTATCTGGGTAAACCAGTCGGTCACATAACCGATTGATTTGGAGTTCATATATTCAAGTTCCGAAAAATCAAGAAGCAAGACCGGCTCAGCCATCTCAGTAATGACCTGATAGATCTTTTTTGCCTCATGGTCCACATTGGTTTCGTCAAGCTGACCTTTAAAGTTGATAAGCTTTGCCTTCCTTGTGCCAAGTGTTAGGTCCTGAAAGGTGATTTGAATGTCTGACATGGTGTATTTATTAATTAGTCACTTTTTTAAAGCTGCTCATTGGCATCAATATATTTGATTGCGTGAGCCGTGAGGCCGCCGTCTTCATTGTCGGTAAACTCAACCTTATCCGCCCAATTGGCCACGATCTGAGAAAGTCCGCGTCCGCGGATGCTGGTAATGGTCGTCGGGTCGATATTCTTATGTGATTCCAGGTACTGCATCATGTCGGCGGCCGACATTTTACTTGAGCCGGTACCCGTGTCTTTTACAAATACCTCAATATATTTATTCTTTTCACTGACAAAAGTAATGGTGATGTTTTCACCCACGGCGGAACCAAATTCAATCGCGTTGTTGGTCAGTTCATCAACCACCGATTGCAGGCGGTAAGCCCATTGCTGAGAGAAGCCGGTCATATTCTGGGTAATTGTCATAGTAAAATCACGGATGCCGGCCATAAAATAAGCGTTCGTGGGCAGAATAATGGTGATTTTAAGCGGAGCTTCCTGACTGGTAGGATCGTTACTTTTGCTTAGCACACTTTGCTCTGCCGTATGACCTTGTGTTGGAGCTGGATTTTGATCCATTGGCTGATAAGTTTTATTATCAGTCTATTATATCACTTTCTAAGCCTTTTTACAAGGGTTTATTGCGCAAAATCCGCTGATCCGATAAGCCGGATATTGGCAAGGGGCCATAAAACAACAAGAACCCTCCCGCTGATATTAGCTTCAGGTACAAAAGGAAAAGCCTCCTGAGTGATGGGCTCCAGCCAGCTGCGGCTGTCGTTGCTGTGATTACGGTTATCTCCCATCACGAAATAGTGGTCATCGGGAACTTCATACACGTTCTGGCGTTGTTTTTGGCTTATGTAAGTCCGGTTCAGATTTTCGGAATTCAGAAACCCCTCGTCGATCTGCCAAAAGTCCTCATCGCCGGGTCTTTTCAGGTAAACCCGCCCGTTGTCGAATTTGACAGTATCGCCCGGTATGCCGATAATTCTCTTCACAAAGTATTCCGGCCCCTTTGAATCATAAACCCTCAGCGCGTAAACCTTATTCGCCTCCCCCTCAAAAGTGACAATGCTTTCACTGTAGTCGCTTTTGCTTACCTGAAGGTTTTTCACGCGTTCCCAGTCTGTTTGTTTAACGAGGCTTCCGGGAACATCTTCCTGCGGCGCGTAGTAAACCAGGTCGCCCACGCGCACCTTCTCTTTGCAGAACCAGAACATTTCCAGAATCCTGTTTGCGCAATAATCAGCATCCTTCGTTTTAATAAGCTCCGAGAAATCAAAAGTTCCCACTCCTGAAGCTTTCACTCTGGTCAATTCCTCAAATTTGGGGGCGTCTTTGCTGGTCGCTGGCGGCAAGAAAACAATAGGGTCACCGCGATCAATATCACCCAATAAATAGCTGATTTTGTCGATGAGGATAAACTCCTTATTTTCGAGGGTATCCGACATGGAAGACCCCACTACACGGAAGGGGGAAATCAGAAAACTGCGGATCAGCACAACCAGAATAATGATGACCACCGCATTGTAAATGATGTCCACCAGAAAAAGACCTGTTTCACGCAGAAATTTTCTGAAATTCGAAGATGGCGCTTTGTTTAAATCCATACCCTGATAAAGTAGCCTGTACAGATTATCGGGTTTGACGGGCATTTACAAGGCTAGTTTTTTTTGAAATACTGGCGACAGTAAAGCCAAAAACAAATGATTATCGATAAGCTTATCTTTCAGAAGCACCTCGAAAAGGGTGAAACAGTGCTTTTTGCCGCCCATAAACACTGGGTGGAGTTTTTACCTCCTTTTATTCGAATTTTGTTTTTCGGCTTCCTGTTGCCATGGGGCTTCTATTTATTAGGTTTCAGAAGCAGTCTTTTTGTTACCATAGTGGTTGTCTGGACCGTACTTGCCGCGGTCAGGCTGCTTTATGATCTTATCGACTGGTATTCTGATGTCTGGCTTTTTACGAACATGAGCATCATTATTGTGGAGTGGCATGGTCTTTTTTCAAATACCTCCCAGCGAATTGGTTACGAAGATACAGAGGGTGTAGCCTTTATCATCAGAGGGTTCTGGGGAACGATTTTAAGGTACGGGGACATCACGCTAAGAGTGATTTCCGGTTCTCATGTGCTACTGAAGAATGTGAGATCTCCCAAGAAGGTGGAACTGGCACTTATAAAACATCAAGGCAGCTACCTAAATAGCCGCGAAATGGCTGACGCAGGCGGTCTTAAACAAATGCTGTCTCAGATGGTAGCCCACCACCTTCGTCACAAGAAGTAATTTTTATTTACATTTTGATAATTTGATTTAAACTAAAGATCGAGGAGCGACTCCATCACGCCTTGGCGGGATGAAACAAAAAAACAAAAATAAATGAAATTTATCGTCACTGTAATTCTGATTTTTGTGATAGCGGATGTGCTGATAGTAAGTTACGTCCTTTTCCGGCATTTTCGCAAAAAAATGAGCAGGGCGATGATCGATGAAATTCAGACGGAATGGAAAAAAATCATAAGGGAAACGGATTACAGGCAGGCCATTATGGAAGCCGACAAATTGCTTGATTATGCCCTTATGCGTATGGGCTATAAAGGGAGTTTGGGGGCGAAGCTCAAAAAAACCCCAAATCTTTTCCGAAAGATCAACGATGTCTGGGCGGCGCATAAAATTCGCAACAACATTGCCCATAAAATCAATTACATGGTGGATGAAAAAACCTACAAAGATACCATGTTAAAGTTTAAACAGGCGTTTAAAGACCTTAAAATATTCTGACCACGTATGATACTGGGAATAACCGGAAAAAGCGGAACCGGCAAACATACTGCCGCAAAATTCTTTGAGCAGAAGGGGTGGAAAGTGCTTGATGCAGACAAAATCGCTCATAAACTTTACCGCCCTTATCAGCGGATCTGGCGGGAAGTAGTCGACTTTTTTGGAGAAAGAATTCTGACCAGAGATGACATTATTGACCGGCAGAAATTAAAAAAAATAGTTTTCGGCAAAGGACCGGAAGCCGAAAAGGCCCTGAAAAACCTGAATGATATTGTCCATCCGGAACTGAAGAGGTATCTCAAAGACGAAATATATTACATGAGGAAGAAGAAAGCGAATACAGTTGTTGTGGCGGCTCTGTGGAAAGAACTGGATCTGTTTAAGCTTTGTGATTCTGTGCTGCTCATCAGGGCCGGTGATGCGCTTGCCTACGAACGCATTCATAAGCGCGATGGAATCGATTATGACATGTACGAGGCAGCAACCAAAAATTATAAGGAACCCGAAAATGCGCAGGTAGTCATAGTTAACGAAGGCAGTTTTCAGGATTTTTACCGTGAACTTAACAAACTGCCGCAGAACCTTACGTAGAAATTGCAAATTTAAAAATCATTAAATATTAAAGTATACTCGCTATGTTGAGTAATCACGCCTATGGAATTTGAGCCCGTCATCGGACTGGAAGTGCACTGCCGGATTTCAAGTAAAACCAAAATGTTCTGCCGCTGCAGTAACGATATTTTTAATGCCAAACCCAATACCCACGTTTGCCCTGTCTGCATGGGCTTTCCGGGAATGCTCCCGCTTTTGAACGAAGAAGTGGTAAAGAAGGGGATTCTGGGCGCCCTGGCGCTCGGTTGTGAGATCCCTGGGTTTTCTAAAATGGATCGGAAAAGCTACTTTTATCCCGATTTACCGAAGGGTTTTCAGATTTCACAGTACGACCTGCCCGTTAGCGTAAAGGGTGGCATCACCATCGCTCTTTCGGATGGCAGTACCAAACGGATCGGCATCACCCGCCTGCACCTTGAGGATGACGCCGGCAAACTGACCCATACGGCCGGCGGCACTTTGGTCGATTTCAATCGCTCGGGCACGCCCCTGATGGAAATTGTGAGTGAACCGGATCTTCGCAGTACCGAAGAAGCCAGCTTGTACGCCCGCCAGCTCCAAAAAATCATGCGCTATGTGGGAGCGTCCGACGCCGATATGGAAAAGGGCATGATGCGTTTTGACATCAATGTTTCTCTTCGGCCCAGGGGACAAAAAGAATTCGGAGTGCGTTCCGAAACCAAGAACCTCAATTCCTTCCGAAGCCTGGAAAAAGCGCTGGATTATGAAATCAAGCGACAGACTGAAATCCTGGAAAGCGGCGGCACCGTGGTGCAGGAAACCCGTGGCTGGGACGACAATAAAGAAGTCACAATTTCCCAGCGTGGCAAGGAGGAGGCCGCTGATTACCGCTATTTCCCCGAACCGGATATTCCGCCCATCGTGGTAACGCGTGAAATGGTGGAGGAATTGAAAAAACAGATTCCCGAGTTGCACGATAAAAAGGCTGACCGCTATCAGTCCGAACTGGGCCTCCCTGCTCAGGATGCCCACCAGCTTTCACACGACGCCGCACTGGCGGCCTATTTTGAAGCCGCTCTGGAAGTATCAGGCGAGCCCAAAAAAACCTCTAACTGGCTCCTTTCCGAGCTTATGGCCCTCTTAAATGCTGACGGACTTTCGATTTCCGAAAGCAAACTGGCCCCCGAAAATCTCGGCAAACTCGTTAAACTTATAGAAGATGGCGCCATCACAGGAAAAATCGCCAAAGACATTTTTAAAGAAATTTACGAAGGCAATTTGGATCCTGAAAAAGCAGTGGAAGAAAAGGGGCTGAAAGTGATGTCTGATACCGGTGAACTGGAAAAAATATGCCAGCAGATTATCGACCGAAATCCGCAGATCGTCGCGGACTTCAAAGGCGGCAAAGAAAAAGCCCTGAGCGGCCTTGTGGGCCAGGTTATGGGTGTCACCGGGGGTAGCGCCAATCCTAAATCAGTAAATGAGATTCTGCGTAAATTGCTTGCTGAGTCAACTTTATAAACTGGCTGAATTAAGCCAAAAATGCTATAATAAATAAGAATTTAAAATTAAATCAAATGCCACTAATTCCAACCGTTATAGATAAAACGCCTCAGGGCGGAGAAAGAGTCTACGACATTTACTCCCGTCTTTTAGAAGAGCGCATTGTTTTTCTTGGGTCAGCCATCAACGATGAGGTGGCTAATACGGTGATCGCTCAGCTGCTTTTCCTGGAAAAAGCGGACTCCGGCAAAGACATTACGGTTTACGTGAATTCTCCCGGCGGCTCCGTTTCCGCGACACTGGCTATGTATGATACGATGCAGCTCGTTAAGTGTGACGTTTCCACGGTTTGCATGGGTATCGCGGCTTCAGGCGGTTCGATTATTCTTATGGGCGGAGCCAAGGGGAAGCGCTTTATTCTGCCTCATTCCGAGGTGATGATTCACCAGCCTTTAGGCGGCACCGAAGGCCAGGCGACCGATATTGCCATTCATGCCGACCACATAATTCAGACCAAAAAACTGCTGAACGAAATGATCGCACGACACACCGGTCAAAAACTGGATAAAGTCGAAAAAGACACCGAACGCGATTACTTTATGCGGGCCAAGCAGGCACTGGATTACGGTATTGTAGACAGAATTATTGAGAAGAGGAAGGGGTAGGGGGGAAGAGTAATCTTCTGTTATACTTGGCTCATGTTTGAGCTTAGGCAAAAATCAGGTAAGGCAAGGCGCGGTATACTCAAAACCGCCCACGGGGAAATCCAGACCCCCTTTTTCATGACGATTGCCACTGCGGGGGCCGTGAAAGGCCTGCTTCCCGAGGAAGTGAAAAACTTAGGCGGACAAATTCTTCTGAGTAACACCTACCACCTGCATCTGCGGCCTGGCGAAGAGGTTGTGGAAAAAGCAGGTGGACTGCATAAATTTATGAACTGGGACGGGCCGATTTTAACTGACAGCGGCGGATACCAGGTCTTTTCGCTGGCAAAAATCCGCAAGCTCAAAGCCGATGGGGTTGAATTCCAGTCTCATCTGGATGGTTCCAGAATCTTTCTGACCCCCGAAAAGGCTATTGAAATCCAGCAAAAGCTGGGCGCTGACATCATCATGTGTCTGGACGAATGCCCCGGGGCGCACGAAGAGCGAGCGTACGTCAAGAAGTCTCTTGAACTGACCACCCGCTGGGCCAAACGCTGCAAGGACTACCATGAGATACACAAAGACAAGTCCATGCTTTTTGGCATTGTACAAGGTGGCATGCACTCCGACCTTCGCAAAGAATCAGCCAAGCAGTTAACTGAAATCGGCTTTGACGGCTATGCCATCGGTGGCCTTTCGGTTGGTGAGCCGAACGAGGTGATGTACAAGATGCTCGATGAAACCTTGCCGGAGTTACCCGAAGACAAACCCCGCTATTTGATGGGCGTTGGCACCCCCGAAGACATTCTGGAAGCTGTGGAGCGGGGGATCGACATGTTCGACTGTGCCCTTCCTACCCGCAACGCCCGTCATGGTTATCTTTTTACTTCCAAGGGTGTGGTCAGAATAAGAAACGAAGCTCACAAAGAAGACTTTGCCACTCTCGACCCCGATTGCGGTTGTTACACCTGCAAAAACTATACCCGCGCCTACCTGCGTCACCTGTTTATATCGGCTGAGCCGCTCAGTTTAAGGCTGAACACCCTGCACAATGTAGCCTTTTATCTGAATCTGATGAAAAAGATCCGGGAGGCGATAGGGAAGGATCGGTTTGGGGATTTCAAAAAGGCATTTCTGGCTACTGCAAAAAGTTCTTAAGGCCTTCAATATCGCTGATTTCAGTAAGGTTCTTGACGCGGTTCAGGGTTTCTCCGATGTCCGTGAAGCTGAAACCCATCGTGTTTCTCAGATAGTCCATAAGGTAATATACGCCCCAAATCGGCAGAATAACGAGAATAAAGAAAATCAGAAGACCGAATACGCCACGAATAATGGCCATACGGTGAAGGCTCTTCTGGTATTTCAGAATGGCGTCCACTTTTTCTTCCAGGGTCATGTCTTCAGTCTTTTTTCTCATTGATGATTTTAATGTTAGCTTCCGTTACATCTTTTTCCGGCATCACGCTGGGCGCGCCCAGCACAAGGTCTTTGGCTTTCTGGTCTTTGGGGAAAGCGATCACTTCGCGGATATTCGGTTCGTCGGCAAACAGCATTACCAGGCGGTCAAGCCCCGGCGCGATGCCGCCGTGCGGGGGCGCGCCGTAACTGAAGGCTTCCAGCATATGGCCAAAACGTATTTCAGCGTCTTCGGGAGTGATCTTCAGAATATCAAAAATCTTCTGCTGAAGTTTCTGTTCGTGAATTCTGATACTTCCTCCGCCGACCTCAACGCCGTTCAGCACAATGTCGTAAGCGACCGATCGCGCTTTCTCCGGCTCGGAATCCAGATACTTAAGATCTTCGGTCATAGGGCGGGTAAAGGGGTGATGAACCGCCCCGATTTCACCCGTTTCCTTATCTCTTTCAAAAAGCGGGAATTCATTGACCCACAGGTAAGCGAAAACATCGGGATTTCTCAGCTTGAGCTTGTCGCCGCAGGTCAGCCGGACCTGACCCAGGCTTTCGCAGGCGGTCACAAAGGAATCCGCGCCAAAAAAGACAATATCTCCTTTTTTCGCCCCCGTTTTTTTGGTGATCTCCGCGATCTCCTTTTCCGACAGGAATTTGGTGATGGGGGATTTGATTTCGTTTTCGCGGTACACAAAGTAAGCCAGACCCTTAGCACCATATATTTTTGCCACTTCTTCCATCTTATCAAGCTCACTGCGGGGCCAGTCGGCAATGCCTTCCACTTTAAGCGCCTTGACCACGCCGCCCGACGTGACTGCGTTTTTAAAGACACCGAAACCGCTTTCCGAAACAATATCCGAAATATCCGTCATTTCCATTTTAAAGCGCAGATCAGGCTTATCACTGCCGTAGCGTTCCATAGCCTCCTTCCAGGTGAGAATCGGAAAAGGTTTCTTCTGGATTTTTTTGTGAGGCGCCAGTTTCTCAGTCAGTTTGATAAAAAGCCTTTCCGTTATTTCCATCACGTCCTTTTCCTCCACAAAGCTCATCTCCACATCAAGCTGGGTAAATTCCGGTTGGCGGTCGCCGCGCTGGTCCTCGTCGCGGAAGCAACGGGCCATCTGAAAATATCTGTCAAAACCCGCGATCATCAGTAATTGTTTAAGCTGTTGAGGACTTTGAGGAAGTACAAAAAACTTGCCGGGATACAGACGCGAAGGCACCAGATACTCACGGCTTCCCTCAGGCGTCCCCTTAATCAGAATCGGCGTCTCGATTTCCAGAAAATCTTCTTTATCCATAAAATCCCGGATCATCTTTACCATCTTGTGCCTTAGAATAATGTTCTTCTGCAGGCGCTCATGACGAAGATCAAGGTAGCGGTATTTCAGACGCAGTTCCTCGTTCACACCCTTTTCAATATCGATTTCAAAAGGCGGCGTTTTGGCGTCATTCAGGATTTCGATTTTATCGATATAAACTTCAATTTCGCCGGTACTCATATTGGGATTATTCTGCCCTTCAATTCGTTTTCGGACTTCCCCCGTCACTTTCAGGACGTATTCGGGTCGAACTTTATCGGCAACATCAAGCGCCTTCTTATCGAATTCAGGATCAAAGACAATTTGTGTCAGGCCATAGCGGTCACGGAGGTCGATGAAAATAATTCCGCCATGGTCGCGCCTTCGGTGGACCCAGCCGCTCAGGGTCACTTTTTTGCCGACGTTCTTCGCCGTCAGTTCATTGCAGGTATGTGATCGGTACATTTTTTGAGAGGATTAACCGAAAAAAAGATTACCACAGCCAGGGCAAATACTGAACACTAAAAAACCGACGCCAGCAGGAGGTATATCACTTTTTGGTGTCATTGATATATCAATGATAATCATGGATTTATCAATGATGGTATTTCGGGTATAGGAAGGGGGTAGGCCGATCATGTATTCGGCGCTTACTCAGCAGTGAGGCCCAAAATGGCTTCCATTTGCTCTTTTTCCATAGGTCCGGGCCGCAGAATACGAACCCTGTCATTTTCCAGAGTGATCACGGTAGAAGGCAGGCAGGCACCGTGAATTTCGCCATCAAGCAAAAGATCAGGATAATGTTCGTTATTTTTAAAGACAGAGATCACATCCTGGCAGCTGCAGCAAACAGGCTGGTCCGAAAGATTCGCGCTGGTAGTGATAAGCGGGCCATTAAAAGCCATGAGCAGGTCGTTCGTTTTCGCGTCATAGGGAATGCGGATTCCGACAGTCGGCATTTCAGGAAAAAAGTAATCCGGAATCTTTGGCCCCTTTGGAAGCACGATGGTAATAGGACCAGGAAGCAGTTTCTCGCAAACGGCTTCCGAAAACTCATTGAGCACCGCGTACTGACTGATTTTCGGCTTCAGATAAGCGGGAAGCATAATGCTCATCGGTTTTCCGGCGTCCCGCCCCTTGATCTGCTGCAATCGTTTCAGCGCCGATTCATTCATCAGATCAGCCGCCAGCCCGTAGCAGGTGTCGGCCGGGTGAGCGATAACGCCGCCTGCTTTCAGGACCTTAATCGCTTCTTTAATATTTTCCGCATTGTTTTCAAGGCACTTCATAGTAAACAGTATATCATCTGCAATAAATAATATCATTGCCAACCGTCCGGCATTTCTTTAAACTTCCCTCAAGAAAATGCCGCAAAAAAAGTTCAAAAAAATCGTGCTGCTCGGTTCCGGCGCCTTGAAAATAGGTGAGGCAGGGGAGTTCGATTATTCAGGCAGCCAGGCCATCAAAGCCTTTAAGGAAGAAGGCGTGAAGGTTGCTCTGATCAACCCGAACATTGCCACCAACCAGACCAGTAAGGGGCTCGCTGATAAAATATACTTCCTGCCGGTCACACCTTATTTTGTGGAAGAGGTGATCAAAAAGGAAAAACCCGACGCCATCGCCCTGAGCTTTGGCGGTCAGACGGCCCTGAACTGCGGCGTGGCTCTTTATGAATCGGGCATCATCGCAAAATATAAGCTGACCGTGCTCGGCACGCCGGTCAAATCCATTCAGCTGACTGAAGACCGCGACCTTTTCAAGAAATCCCTCGAGGAAATCGGTGTGAAATCCCCCCGAAGCTACGCCTGCAATTCGATTGCCGAGGCTCATAAGGCGGCGAAGAAAATCGGTTTCCCGCTTATGATACGCGCGGCTTTCGCTCTGGGCGGACTGGGTTCGGGGTTTGCCCACAACAAAGAAGAGCTCGACGCGATTCTGGAAAAGGCCTTTGCCGCGTCGCCCCAGGTACTGGTGGAAGAAAACCTGCGTGGCTGGAAAGAAATCGAATATGAAGTGGTTCGCGACGCGGCGGATAACTGCATCACGGTATGCAACATGGAGAACCTCGACCCGCTCGGAATCCATACCGGCGAATCTATCGTCATCGCGCCGTCCCAGACCCTGAACAACCACGAATACCAGAAGCTCCGCAATATCGCCCTCAAAACCATCCGGCATCTGGGAATCGTGGGAGAGTGCAATATCCAGTACGCCCTCGATCCAAAATCCGCCGACTACCGCGTGATTGAGGTGAACGCGCGCCTGTCCCGCTCTTCCGCACTCGCGTCCAAGGCAACCGGTTATCCGCTGGCTTACGTTGCCGCCAAACTGGGTCTTGGCTACCATTTGCCAGAACTCAGGAACAACGTGACCGGTAAAACATCGGCCTGCTTTGAGCCGGCGCTCGATTATGTGGCCCTCAAAATTCCGCGCTGGGACCTGAACAAATTCCGCAAAGTTTCCGACGAAATTTCGACTGAAATGAAGTCGGTCGGAGAAGTGATGGCCTTGGGCAGGAATTTTGAAGAAGTGTTACAAAAAGGCCTACGCATGATTCAAATTGGCGCTTACGGACTCACAAATCATCCGTTCGCATTTGATAACATAGACGAGGCGGTGCGCATTCCGACACCCCGCCGTATTTTCGCTCTGGCGGAAGCTTTCGATAAAGGTTATGACGTCAAAAAACTCTACAAACTGACCGGAATCGACCCCTGGTTCCTTTCCAAAATCGAGAACATCGCCAAACTGGCCAAAGAGATCAGACGCAAAAAAACCCTGCAAAAAATCAGCCCGGCCGACATGAAAAAATACAAGCAGGCCGGTTTTTCCGATCGCCAGATTGCCGATAGTGTTGGTTCGGAAGAAATGAAAGTGCGGGAGTACCGAAAGAAGCTTGGCATCATTCCTGCCGTCAAACAAATAGACACTCTTGCCGCCGAGTTCCCGGCCAAAACCAACTACCTGTACCTGACTTACTGGGGTGACAAAAACGACATCGAGTTCGGAAAGACAAAAAAGAAGAAGGCTGTCGTGCTCGGTTCAGGGCCTTACTGCATCGGTTCTTCCGTGGAATTCGACTGGTGTTGCGTGAATGCCATCAAAACGCTACACAAATCGGGCTATGAGTCCATCATGATCAACTACAATCCCGAAACGGTAAGTACCGATTATGATGAATGCGACAAACTTTACTTTGACGAGCTCAGTCTGGAACGGGTGCTGGATATTTGTGACAAAGAAAAGCCAAACGGCACAGTGGTTTCGGTGGGCGGCCAGATCCCCAACAACCTTGCGCTGAAGCTCGACAGGGAAGGGGTGAAGATCATGGGAACCGGCGTAAAAGACATCGACCGCGCAGAAAGCCGCGATAAATTCTCGGCCCTGCTCGATAGCCTGAATGTGGATCAACCCCTGTGGAAAGCCTTTACTAAAATTGAGGATGCTTACAGGTTTGCCGAAAAAGTCGGTTACCCGGTACTGGTTCGTCCAAGCTATGTTCTGAGCGGCGTCGCCATGCGGGTGGCCCACACGCATGGCGAGCTCGAGAGCTTTTTGGGAAAGGCGGTGAAAGTGAATACCGAGGCTCCCGTGGTAATCAGTAAATTTGAAGTCGGCGCCCGCGAAATCGAGATGGACGCCGTAGCTGACAAAGGAAAGGTGCTTATCTACGCCATTTCCGAGCATGTGGAAGACGCCGGCGTGCATTCCGGTGACGCCACCATTGTTCTGCCACCACAAAAAACCTATCTGGAAACACTGAGGCGGGTGAAGAAAATCGGAAAAGAGATTGCCAG